>NZ_JAKUFX010000113.1:0-18740 GCF_022663635.1 Bacillus cereus group sp. BfR-BA-01356
AGGGTTTATTTGAGATGCTTATTTTTAAGAGTATGCTTTTATTTTAGGAATGTTTTGATCCGATGAGTCGAAAGCTCAGGTTGTGCTCACTCTTAAGTTGATGGGCATGTGGGACAACCCCTTTCTTTTTATATTCATTTATATTAAGATGAAATTGTAATTTTCTGTATTTTAAAATCGTAAAGGAGGTGCGACATGCTATTAAGATATGGTAAACATATTAACTATTTAGCTACAGCTTTTATTTTAGTTACATTCTTTGGTTTCCTACTTTCCACAACATGGCTTCATTACTCAACTCCTACTACACTCACACTACTGAAAGCATCATTTTGGACTGCTGTTATTCTTACTATCATTGGTTTTGGACGAGAAAAAAGCGCACTTACGGTTATACTATTTGGCATTTGTACACTTGCATTCATTGGTCTTTACACTTTTGCCGTTATCGATTACCTCTATAACCCAAGGCCATAAAAAAGAGCTATCTTTTAACAAGATAGCTCTTTTCTTTATTTCACTACATTTCGTAAAGTACCAATTCCTTCTACTGTAATGACCACTTCATCACCAGCATGTAAAAACTTCGGTGGTGTAAAACCTTTTCCGACACCAGCCGGCGTTCCTGTTGCGATAATATCGCCTGGTTCTAAAGTCATTCCTTTACTTATCGTTGAAATAATTTCTTCTATTGAAAAAATCATTTTATTTGTGTTAGAAGTTTGCCTTACTTCTCCATTTACTACCGTTTCAATGTGCAATGCATTCGGCGCATTAACCACCGATTTATGAATTAAATACGGTCCCATCGGACAAAATGTATCGAAGCTTTTCCCAAGGAAAAACTGTTTATGTTTTCTTTGAATGTCTCGAGCTGTTACATCATTGATAATCGTATAACCAAAAACATGCTCAAGCGCTTTTTCTTTTTTTATTTGTTTCCCTCGCTTACCAATAATGATAGCTAATTCTCCTTCGTAATCTAGTTCGTCCGTTGCATGAGGGTGACCATTAATTTGCTCATTTATGCCAATAACTGTTGTTGGTGCTTTCGTAAAGATCATTATATTTTCTGGAATAGACTCTACTCCGCCCATTTCTACCGCATGCTCACGATAGTTTTTTCCAACGCACAAAATATTCTTTCTTGGCCTTGGAATCGGCGCTAATATTTTCACCTCTGTTAACGGATAATACGCCGCTTCCCCGTTCTCTTTTGCCCAATTTACAATTTCACATACTTTCTCAAAGCATTCAGTCCCTCTTTCAATACACTCTAACATTGTAATAGGGATTGTAACCTTTTCCCCTTTTTGTCTTTGCGCTTCTCTTAAGTGTAATACCTTTTCTTCTTCTTCATCTACAATACCTACAAATACCTTTTCTTCTTTCTTCGCCGTTACAAAACGCAATATTTCCACTCTCCATCCTAAAACTCATACCCTTTAATTGTATTCGCATCCGCAAGAAAAAAACCTTCTCATGCACGCTAATTTTTACAATATTCTTCTCATCCCCTATTCGTTACCCCTTTATCATTTGGCATAACATGTAGAAATTTTACTTTTTTTAGCGAATGCATTTCTTTTTTATGAAGTTTTTGTATAATATGTACTACATATATACTAAAAATTTCATTTAGAGATGGAGCCGATTTCAATGTTTGAGCAAGCGATTGAAAAAAAACGTGAAAAAATGATTTATTTTGCTGAACGCTATGGAATGACTTCTCAAAAAACAGTGGATTGTAGCCAAGAACTGGACAGGCTCTTAAATGTAATTTGTCATGTACATACGGATTTACACCCTAATCAAACGTTCAAAACACACACGCAATAATGCGTGTGTTTCTTTTATTTCAAAAAAATACACATTTTATTAGAAACGCCCATACAATAGTAGAAAAGAAAATTTTAAAAGCGAAGGGTGTTTTGTATGCCAGCTATGGTCGGACATATTCGTATCGTCAATATTGGATCAAGTGGTATTTTTCATATTGGAGATGTATTTGCGATTAGGCCTATTAGTTACTCACGTGCTTTCGCCGGGGCCGGCTCTTTCAACGTTGGAGATAATGTTTCTGTCTACAATTATCAAAGTGCAACGACTGTCAACGATTCAGATGTAATCGATCAAGCGATAATTGGCTCAACTTAAAGGAGGCAATTGCATTGAATTTTTATGTAAACCAAAGTATCATCATCAACAGTATTAAAATTGATAGCATTACAACCTCTTCTGTGTTCCAAATTGGTACTGCCGGAAGTATTAAAGCCCTATCTAAATTTTCAAATACGGGCGGATTTACGGAACCGCTTCGCCCATTACAGGCGAAAGGACAAATTATTTCTATCAAACCATCAACTAGTTCTTCTTAAGACATCCTTGTCATAAATATATAGCAGGAATATTTTTACCCTCCCTATTGAAAAGGAGGTTTCACAAATGAATCAAGATATATATACTTACTTACACCAACTTCAACAAGCTCTTCAAACACAACAAGCAACCATCCTGAATTTAGAAGATCAAGTGCGCCAACTCCAAGAAGAGCTTAACGAATTAAAAAATCGCCCCTCCTCTTCTGTAGGAAAAGTGGAATACAAATTCGATCAATTAAAAGTCGAAAATTTAAATGGTACTTTAAATATTGGTTTAAACCCATTTTCAGCAAAAGGACAACAAATTGAAGATTTTCAAGTGGATACAGAAACATTGAAGGTAAACCCTGAAACCGAAACAAACCCAGACTTTTATCAAGGTATCCTCCAAGAAATGCATCGATACTTAGATGAAGAAGCATATAATCGTATTCTCCATTTTGAACAAGAAGAGAGAACACCGCTTGATGAAATGTATCGACAAATGATGGTGGATGACATAAAAAAACAGATGGAGCATCGACTCCCTTATTATTTATCACAAGCGCAATCATATGAAGGTATTTCAACAGATCCAGACTATTTACGAGATATCATTATTCAGGCAATGAAACAAGATATTGACAAAGCCTTTCTCTCCTTTATTCAGCACATACCGGGAAATTTCCGAAAGGAGTAAGTAGGTATGAACCTTAACGTTGTAAACCGTGAGTTAAAAGTCGGACAGATTAAAATGAACGGTGTATCGTCGTCCGCACTCTTTTTAATTGGAGATGCAAATCTCCTCATTCTATCTTCTATTCTCGATACACCATTTGAAACAGTTACAGAGGGTCCATTTGTACCATTAGTAACAGATGTCCCTCCTACTCCAGGTTAAGGAGACTGAAAAATTATGTTGCATCATGTGTCTATTGTCCAAAATGTTTCTATTGTTTCGTTAGGGATTGCTGCCGTATTTCAAGTTGGAGATGCCAATCAAATGGAATTAAAAAGTAGAGCTATTGCCGTCCACCGTGAAATTCCTTGTTATATACGGGGAGAAGGTAGCTTTGATGCTTTTGAAATCTTTACAGATGAACACATTACAATTCCAAAACGAACGACAGATGTAAAATTAAATATTGTAAATGAATGCCCTTTTATTGAAGTGAATAACGTTGAATTGCGCACACTTTTAAACTCTGGTGGATTTCAAATTGGAAATGTTGATTATGTTTTTAATAACTCTCGTATTATGCAAATCCGCCAATATATTACAGATGAACCTTCCGCACAATAATTCATATAGTAATTACAAAGTTTAGTAAAGTAGGTGGATGGATATGCCTTCTGTTGTTGGAAATCTCGTCGTTCAAAACAGTAACGGTTCTTTCAATTCAGGAGATTTTTATAACGTTTCTCCGAAAGAAAACACGAAAGCTTATAATGGGTCCGGAGCTTCCAATGTTGGATTTGTCGTGAATACGTTTAACGGTGTTAGTGCAACGAATACATTTGATTCTGATGTGGCAGATCAAGATCAGATTGGAACAGCGTAAAAAAAGTAGGAGATATTCTCCTACTTTTTTCTTTTATCTAATTCAAAATTATTAAAATGAAATTTTAATAAGCAAGAGCTTGACTGTCCACAAATAGTGGTATAAACAAGTAAGTAGTGAAGAGGCACTATTTTATTTAAATGATAACCCACTCTCCTCCAAAGCCTTCCTAAGCTTCGGCAAAGACGCAGGTCCCATACCATGCAGTTTTAAAATTTCTTTTTCACTATATTTTGAGAGTTCTTCTACAGTTTGAATTCCACGGTGCTCTAATGCCCTTCTTGCTGGCGCTGAAAGAAGAGAGAGAAAACCTTCTTTTGGTTTTCTCTCTTTCTCACAGACTGGGCAAGTTGGACAATCGCTACTTTTATAGTACTCGTGTCCCTGTTCACAAGTTCTTAACGTTTTTTCCGTTACCATTTTCAAGCCCCTCTATTCTTCAATATTTACAACGTGATTCCCATCAAAGAAGTATAAACATTTCTCTTTTACAGGATGTTGTAAGCTTTTCTCCAGTGCTTTTGCATATAAAGAAAGCTGCACTTTATATCGATCTTCTAAAATTGGTTTCGCTTGTTCGAATCCGCCTGGGAATTTCCCTTCAATCGTATCTGTTTTGAAGTCGATTAACGTAATGCCATCTTCCTCTTCAATCATGCAGTCGATAACCCCTTGGACAAGAATCATTTCCCCGCTCTTCCCTTGCCAATCTTGATATGCTTCTTCTGCTGCAAGCATCATCGTAAATGGTACTTCACGCTCAACACTTTTCGCCGCTAATACCCTTTTACCTAAGTCACTGTCAAAGAATGAAATTACTTTTTCAATCGCTATTTCTTCCGCCTGCTCGAATGTTAATAATTCCTTATTTACCATTCCAGCAATTTGCTCTTGAAGAACCTCAATCGTAATCGGCTTCTTCAAATCAACATGCTGCATAACGGCATGGACTGCTGTTCCGCGCTCTGCGTACGTTAACCCTTTTTTCTCCATAAATCGCGGGCGTGTTTTAATTGGTGCACGTAGTTTTTTAATAAAGGCGTTATCGCTACCTTCTTCAGATTGATAATTCCTCTTTATTTCTGTAACAGATTGCTTCGCACGATGAGATGTCGCATCCTCATATCCGTACTTCCACATTAATCTGTCGTACACTTCTTCTTTCCGTTCACTTTGCAGGGGAACAGCCTGTTTCTCACGAAGCGCTTCTAACAATTCTTGTTTCTCTTCTTGAACTGGCTCTGGTGCAAGTAGCGTGTTACCGTCCACAACTTCTACTTTCCAGCTAGTGTCATACTCGTAAATTTCATCTGGAATACTTCCTTGTCCTAATTCAAGAAGCATTTCACTATCACGGTGTCTATATAATGAAGGTGCAATCCAGTCTAAATAACAAGACGCTCCGGCACGTATGTGATCTGGTAATAACCATTCACTATGTTCCCTCGCATCAAGCCATTTTTCCATTTCCTTATTTGCATCCTTAACTGTGCCGATTAAAATTAACTTCTCTTTCGCACGCGTCAATGCTACGTATAGTACGCGCATTTCTTCCGCAATTAATTCCATTTTCATTTTACGCTTAATCGCAAGCTGTGATAATGTTGTATATTTAATTCGTTTACGCGGATCGATAAATTGCGAACCGAAACCGAAATCTTTATGCAATAAGAAACGTTTCATTAAGTCTTGTGTATTAAAACGACGACCGAGTCCAGCTACAAATACAACTGGGAACTCTAACCCTTTACTTTTATGAATTGTCATAATGCGAACAACGTCTTCTTGTTCACCGAGAGCCCTCGCCGTACCCATATCATCACCGCGTTCTAAAATACGTTCAATAAAACGTAAGAAGCGGAATAATCCTCTAAATGATGTTGCTTCATATTGTCTTGCGCGGTCATATAGTACGCGTAAGTTTGCCTGCCTTTGCTTTCCAGCCGGTAAACCGCCAACGAAGTCGTAATAACCTGTCTCACCGTACACTTTCCAAATTAAATCAGAAAGTGATTGTTGACGGGCGAATTCACGCCATCCTTGCAGTAAGTTATAAAACCACTCTAATTTATCATGAAGTTCTTGCTCCTCTTCAAGCGGTGCCCCTTTTAAGAATGAGCTCATTACTTCATAAAACGAGCCTTTCTTTCCATGAGCACGAAGCGTTGCAAGTTCTTCATCGCTCAATCCAACGATTGGGGAACGAAGTACAGCGGCAAGCGGAATATCTTGCATCGGATTATCAATAACGCGGAATACGTTCATCATAATATTTACTTCTGTCGCTTCAAAATAACCAGTCGCGAGGTCAGCGTATACTGGAATTCCTTGTAATTTTAACTCTTCCATAATTTGCGGGGCCCACGGCATGGAGCGAAGTAAAATAACGAAGTCGCGGTATTGTACCGGACGCATACTATCATTTTTACGGTCATACACTTCATAACCGGAATCAACCATCGCTTTAATGCGCTGCGCCATAAGGCGAGCTTCAAGCTGTGCTTTTTCGACTTCTGCACCTTCTTCACCGTCTATTACTTCTTCTTCCGTTTGCTGAATACATAGTAATTCTGCTGCTACATCTTCACCTTCTGGATAGGTAGCACCTAGCTTTAGTTCAGCGTCAGCATCGTAGTCAATTTCCCCAACTTTTTCGCCCATAATTTGTTTAAAAATAAAGTTCGTACCTGCTAGTACTTCATGACGACTACGGAAGTTTTTCGCTAAGTCAATCTTCATTCCGCCGCCCAATCCTTCTTGTGTGAAGCGTTTATATTTTCCTAGGAATAGTCCTGGCTCGGCTAGTCGGAAACGATAAATCGACTGCTTTACGTCACCAACCATGAACAAGTTTCCTTCACTCTCAGAATCTTTCGTTACGAATTTAATAATCGATTCTTGTACGAAATTCGTATCTTGATATTCATCGACTAATACTTCAGCAAATTTATTACGATATTGGAGCGCCACTGCTGACGGATTCATTTCACCATTTTCACTTTGTTCACTTAAAATTTGTAAACAGAAATGCTCTAAATCTGTGAAATCGACCATTCCTTTATCTCTCTTCATCGCTTGGAAACGCTCTGTAAATACTTTTACAAGTTGAACAAGCTTTTCTAATACTGGGTGCATATCTTGAAAATCTCGTAAGAAACTTTCAGGTTTGCGGCTAAATAACTCTTCTTGTAATTTCTTCACTTCATCTTTCGCTTTATTACGAAGAGAGTCTACTTGTTTTACAACATCTTCATTGTAATCACTTTTCTTAATACGCTTTAACGTTTGCCACGATACGTTTTGCATCGCTTCATACACACTTGTCCACGACTCACGAGCAGCTGATGATAGCGTTCCAAGTAATGCTACATCTGCTTGCAGGGTTTCAATACGAGGCGCTGGACCGTCAGGAAGCATTGCGAGTTCAGTTGCCTTACGAATATGCTGTTCCGCTGTTTCAAGCTGGAATTTCACATCTTCTAATAAATAAGAAGCATACACTAAATCTTCAATTGTCTTTCCTTCTACGTCATATGCTTCTACTAATTTATCAAGCCATTTTTCCGGATTTGGATGCGCTCTTGACTCTGTATGAAGCGCTAAAATCATACGTTGTAAGTCATCATCACTACGGTCACTCGTATAACGATCAACAAGTTCAAAGAAGATTGTATTATCTTCGATTCCGTACTCTTCTTCTAATATGTCATCTAGCACTTCTTCTTTTAACAATTCATTTTCTGTTTGATTCGCAATACGGAAACGAGGATCAACATCAAGCATGTAGTAATATCCTCTAATTACTTGTAAACAAAATGAGTGAATTGTTGAAATGGAAGCTTTATTTAATAGGCTCAGCTGCTTTCTTACGTGTTGAGAACCTGGTTCATCAATTAATACCTTTTCTAACGCTTCCCCGATTCGGTTTTTCATCTCTTGCGCTGCTGCATTCGTAAATGTTACAACGAGCAGGCGGTCGACATCGACTGGATTCTCTTCATTAATAATCTTTTTAATAATACGTTCAACTAATACTGCTGTTTTACCTGATCCAGCTGCAGCCGCAACTAAAATATCACGCCCGTTCGCTACAACAGCTTTCCACTGGTCATCTGTCCATTGACTACCTTCTGGTTTTTTAGGACAATTTTCTATCATTCTCCGCCAACCTCCTCTCTTATTTTCTCCATCGCTTCGCTATCTTTCATATCTTTTAACGATCGGAACTGATTATCTTCCAGTGACTCATCAAATTGACAAACAGACTTGAAGTTACAGAACGTACATGCTGCTTTATTTCCCATTTTATAAGGAGCAATATCGATAACACCTTCTGTAATATCTTTTCCGATATTTTCAAACGTATGGTGTACATATTTTTGCAGTACGTTAAACTCTTGCTCACTTGCAATACTTGAACGCGCACTAAAGCTACCGTCTTTTTTCAGGCCAGCAGAAATAATATCTGAGCTTCCTGTTGAAAGTTTGTTATCCATTAAACGAACAACGTCAGCATCTCCTAATACGAGTCCTTTCATTTTAAATTTCTTTAAAATTTCTTTTTCAATTTCAGCTTCAGATGCGTCACCTTTCATCTCAACGATTGGGTTATGAATATGGAAATACAATACACCAGCTGGTGATGCTGCGTGGCCTTTTTTCATCCACGTCTGTGCATTCGAAGTAACGACATCTAAATACGTTAACATTTGAAGTGCTAATCCGTAATACACTTCCGTTAAATCTAACGCTTTTGAACTTGATTTATAATCAATAATACGTAAGAACGTCCCGTTTTCATCTTCTGCCTTATCAACACGGTCAATACGACCGACTACTTCCATCTTCACACCATTTGGTAATGAGAATTCCATCGGCGGAAGTGATCCTGTACCACCCATACCGAACGGCACTTCTAAATCAACTGGTACGAATCCGCTTGACTTCGCATGTTCACGAAGAATGATTGAAGTACGGAAAATGATTTGTTGTAGTTTTTGTTTTAAATAGAAATGACGGTTTGAACTTAATAAAATTTGTCGTTGTAATAACGGTGCGATTTCTTCTATTACTAAAACAGAAAGATGCTCACACTCTTTTATGGATAAATCCGCCCAAGTACGGTTTTCACGCAATAACTTGTCCGCAATTTTCTTTAATGCCGCATGGAATAATTCGCCGATGTCTGGCGCATCAAGCTTGAAAATATCACGCTCTCTAAGCGATAAACCGTGCTGCGCAAAATGAGCGTATGCACAACGGTTAAATAGTTCCATACGAGAGACACTTCCTTTAATTATATCTCCGTATAAATCTCTACTTACTGCTGTACTTAATTTCTTCGCACGATTTCGATAGAATAAACTTGATAAGACGCGGCTGCTTTTTTGTTTCCATTCATCTGAAGTTACGTAGAAATTATATACGTCCCACCAAAAGTCTAAATTCCCTTCAAATCCGTATCGCTTCCACGTTTGTAGTTGCTGCATAACGTAAGATAACGTTACTTCTGGCGTTGCTACGTATGAAATTTGTTCTGAACGTGATAAATCGTTTACATCATTCGTAATAAATGAATCTTTCACATTAGGGAACATTCTTTTTATTTGCTTAATAAAGCTAGACGCAAGTAACGTCTTTCCTTCTTCATCTGCAAGCGGGCATGAAATGTATAGCTTCTCAGATGCTCTCGTTACCATTTGATACATAACGAACTGTTCTTCTAACAAAGTTTGTCTCGTCGTTGGCCCTAATTCAATCCCTGCTGCACCAAGAACTTCTCTTTCTTCATCAGAAAGCATACCTTCGTCCATAGGTGCTGCTGGAATAACACCCCCATTTACACCTATAATAAACGTTGCTTTCACGTCAGATAATCTGGAGTGATCAATATTAGCAATTAACACTTGGTCTAATGACGGCGGAATGTTAGCAAATTGAAGCGCCTCAAGACCAGTCGACATAACGTCCGTAAACATAGAAAGAGACATTTTCTCCTCACCAAGCATCTCTACAAACGTATCAAGAAGGCTCATTACTTCTTCCCATACTTGTTCATGATCTGTCGCAAATAAGAAATCTCCACTTTCTTCTGCACGTATACGTAATTCTTCTAGTTTTTTCGGAACATCCAGTTCTTCTAAAAATAAGTAAACTGCTTCACACATTTGCATAACTGTTCCTGCACGCTTTAACCTTTTTTGCATGCGAATAACAGGTGTTCTTACAACGTCACGTAACCTATTTATTTTCTCTTCCATTTCACGTTCACTGTCTGTGATCATCCCGTTCGTATCATCAAGAGAACGATAACGGCGATACATCCATGGATCCTCTGAAGTCCATCTCTTTCCTTGTACACCGTACGCTAAAC
Organism: Bacillus cereus group sp. BfR-BA-01356; assembly: GCF_022663635.1. NCBI lineage: Bacteria > Bacillati > Bacillota > Bacilli > Caryophanales > Bacillaceae > Bacillus > Bacillus cereus group sp. BfR-BA-01356. Next base: position 10,296 of record NZ_JAKUFX010000113.1, read on the forward strand.
AGTAATTTTCAAATTCATCCATTTCTTCACGCATCGTTTCTTTTCTTACGTCTAATGGATATAAAAGCTCTGTTTTCACGCAACGGAACACCGCATCATAACGCCAATTCCCACTAATAATCTCGAGTGCAGAACGAATACATTCTACTAATGGGTGGTGTGACATCGGGCGCTTTTCATCGATGAAGTGCGGGATATTATAATCTGTAAATAACGTTCGCATCACATCGTAATAACTTTCCCCATTACGAAGAAGCACTGCAATATCCCGGTAACGATATTTTTCATTCGCAACAAGCTTACGAATTTCACGAGCAACACCTTCTACCTCCGCTCGTAAATTCGCAGCTGTACTAATCGTTACACTCGCTTCACCGTTAAATTTTTCATTCGGACGCGCTTCATAATGCGCTTCTAAATGCGCTAATGCTGGAGAATGAAAACGCGGCTGTTCCATAAGTGGAATTGTTTTTTCAATTTCTATTTTCTCTTCACGCGCTACTTGTTTTATTTTTTCATACGTTAACGTCGTTTCATAAAATAAATCGAGTTCATTTACTGGCTGCGCTAACGTTTTTTCATCTATCGTTAACGTGATTGTAACTCTCGCTCCGCAAATCATAAGCTGTCTTACAATCTCTAACTCTTGCGGGGAGAATGAATGAAATCCATCTATATAAATTTCCGCACCATTTACATATTCAGACTGCGGAAGCTTTTCCACTAGCAATTGCAGGTAGTCTTCTGAATCTAAGTATTTTCCAATTAAAGCACGTTCAAAATCATCGTATAATAGCTGTAAATCATACACTTTATTCGCTAGTAACTTTTGTTCGGCACTGCTACTATGCGCATCTAATTGTTGCCACATTTCATATACGTTAGATGGCGTTACATTGTAACGTTTAAACTCTGCAATCATACTGCCAAGATGTTCAAAGAAACCGTTTTGCTCCGCTGCTTTTTGGAACACCGATAATCCATCTTTACGAGACTCTACAATTTTACGGAGTAACATATGTACACCAGCTTCATCAATATGAAGACGACTCGCTCCGCCAACTTCTTGCAGTACCTTCCACGCTAATCGTGAAAAACTAAAAACTTGTGCCCGAATAGAACCTCTTACATCCTCACTTCCAATTAACGCCTGCTGCGTCTGGAATGTCATCTGTTCTGGCACAAGATATAATATTGTTTTCCCTCTCGGGCGTTGTTTTAACTCTTCTTGCACTTCGCGTAAACAAAGTGTACTTTTTCCACTTCCCGCTCTACCAATCACAAATCGAAGTGACATGTAACCCCACCTTTCACTTACATAACGAACGTTAGTTTGCTACTATAATTGTATTATAGGACACGAAAAAAGACAAACTGAGTTGTTTGCCTTTTTCTATACTTCTATCTATTATATCAACCTTTTGAAAAATTCGTTTGCACCTCTTGAATTGGCCAATATCGCAAATCAACTTTACCGACGACTGTATCAGCTTTTACAAAGCCAAAGTGTCTACTATCCCAGCTCCCGAGCCGGTTATCACCTACTACAAAAATAAACCCAGGTGGCACCAGTTTTTCTTTCGTTAACTCTTCTAATGTAAAGTCGCCTGTTAGTTGCCTTCCGTTTATCTCTTTCTTATACTTCTCTAAATACGGCTCATCAATAAATTGACCGTTTATATATAACTTATCCTGCTTATATTCAATATGATCTCCAGGTAAACCGATAATCCGCTTTACATAGTCCTCTTTTTTATTCGCATGAAATACCACAACGTCAAATCTGTTCAAGTCCCCAACTTGATAACTCACCTTATTTACAACTAGCATATTGCCATCTTGCAATGTCGGCATCATTGACTTCCCCTCTACAACATACGTTGAAAAGAAAAACGTTCGAAAAAATACAGCTAATAATACACCAATTAAAATTGTTCGTATCCACTCCATGCCTTCTTTTTTCAAAGTTTTCTTCATCTGCTTCTCCCCTTATCCTTTAATACTGAAGCTTTCCTTTACAAAGAAGACTATTCTTAATGTAGTTCTAACTTTACTTCGATTTTCTTACCGACATACCATAAAATAAAAATACCAATCGCTACAATAACTGATTTCACCGGATTATGAATAAATGACATTAAATCATGACCGATATACGTTAAAATAAAAATCATCACAAGTTTTCCGAATGCTAACGCTAGACCAAACTGTTTTACACTAATTCGGGATAAACCAGCGACAACATTTATGAGCGCTGACGGTGTAAACGGAAAACAAAATATAACAAAAATCGGTGCGAATCCTTTCCTTTCAATCCACCCCATTGCTTTTCGTACTCTCTCATGCTTATTTACAAACGAAAAGAAACGACTGCGACCAAAATGGCGGATGATGAAAAAGACAAGTAATGCACCCATTACTGATCCAAGCCATGAATAAAGAAAACCGAGCCAAAAGCCAAATGCAACAGCATTCGCCAGTACAAATACGATAAGCGGTAATGCTGGAATCAACGCCTCTATCATCGGTAAACCAATACCAAGAAGTGGTCCGAACGCTTTATAACTCTCAACAATATGATCCATATTTTCTGGTGAAAAATACTCTTTGATTGTCTGAAAATCCATTCTACACTTTACCCCTTTACTCTAAATACTATCCCTACTGTATCATTGCTTATATGAAAGAGGAAATGGTAGATACGACATACGGAGATGTATTTATTAAAGTTTCCATATCTTTCATAAGAATTCCTTCATTATTTAGCTATGATAATCTATCAATGTTTGACAAAATATTACATATTAATAACACCATATCCAACAATATCCTTATAGCCCTTCAAAAATAGTATATTACAAATAATTTATTTAAATATAAAAAAATAGTATTTTTTACATTTTTTATTAAAATAACAACACAAATCTGATATACTAAATATCGCAATATATTTATTTTATGTTTTTAGGAGGAAATACTTTGAAAGACACAGTAAAATTATTAAAATGGGTTACTGGTGCCTTAGAGGCTTTACTGGGAATACCTGTACTCGGAGGAACTATTGTTGTTTCTTTACTTTGGTTACCACTTCTTTTCATGCTAGTATTACATATCGTCACTTTAGTATTGGCTAAAAAAGCTAATATGAGTGCTAACGGTAATATGCTAGGAATTGTAACTTCTTGCCTTGCATGGATTCCGTTTGTAGGAATGATTTTGCATATTTTATCAGCTATCTTCATTATGATGGATGCTGCCCGTAAGGAAGAAACTTATTAATATTTAAATAGCAAAAAAGCTGTCCTAGAATGCCGCTTAAAGCAACATTCTAGAGGCAGCTTTTTCTATATTACACTTCTTCTTCTCTAACAACATACACACTCTCATAAGCGGGTCTTAATGTTGATTCCTCTTTTTTATCGACCTCTTTAAAACAAGGATTCCCTTGTTTTTTCCTACGATCTTCATATTCAGTACGTAATTTCGCTGTACGATTTTGTTGATTTTCAAAACTAGTTTTTGATATTTCTAATTTCACAGCAAAGCCATTTATAAATCTAATAATAAGATTTCCATCTTTTAATTCTTTATTACTTTCAATATAAAAATGAGACAACCAAGCACACTCTTTTCTAGAGTAAGAATAGGTAGGGAAAAAATAAAGTTGATCTGCTGGACTAATCGCAATCGGTGCTTTATGTGTAATATGAGTTAACTCTTTCGTTCCTTCTTTTCTGCCTAAGAAACTAGAGCCATGCTTGCGGCAACTTCTTTCTATAATATCTAGAGGTTTTTGAAATACGAAAAAAGAATCATTCATTTCAACGACTCGCGTAACAATTTTCTTTTCACTTAGAATAACAGGAAGTAAGGCCATCGTATTTTTCGTTACAACATAATTTTCGACATAGCGTTCCACTTTACTTTCCATACTCCATTATCTCCTTTTTTCCATTTATATTAGCAGCTGCATATATAATTTTAGCATCTATGAAAAGGAAATAGCTTACAAGTTCCGCTTTTTTACAATTTTTTATCATTTATCAAACATTTGTTAAATAAAAAAATCACGATATAGTAATGATTTAATTTTAAAGTTATAAAAACAGCATTTATACTACCTATAAATATTTATTATCCCTTCCTATTTTCACATCATGAAAACAATTAACTTTGCTATAATTAAAATGTAAATCCAATATATGGAGGGCCACTATGGAAGAAAAAGAGATCCAACCATCGATTCAAATGAAAAATAGTAGCGTCATTATCGTGAAAAACTCAGCTAGTATTATATTCGGTTTATTTTTCATTCTGCTATTCTTTGCCAAACCGTTTCGTAAATCAAAATGTCCAGAATGTAAAAAACGTGAGAAGAAAAAATCAGGACAAGAACAATAAAAGGCCTTCCTTTATGGAATGCCTTTTTACATTCGTAGTATCATTTTATTTATTCTTCTTCCCCCTAAAAAACGACTATATTTTCTTCCAAGGTTCTCTACATCTTTTTTGATTTGTAATATGATCCTTATATAAAACATGAGAAAGAGTATTACTTGTTACCCGCTTTTAATTTTTATTAAACACTTCAAATTTGTACATCTTTATCCATCACTAACAATTCGTTAATTAGTTAACTTTGTAATATAAGTTTTGTATATAATGTCATTCAAAAACACAATATATATAAGTAGCTATTTATAATTACATTGCTTTTTATCGAATTCTAAAAAGGAGTTGTATACTATGGATAAAGAAAATCCATTAAATCAGCAGGTTAATAGCATTCCCTCAGATGCTCTGAATACCCCTAGTAAGGAACAAGAACAACTGTTAGAAACATCATCTCAAAACGTACAAAATTCCAACAACAATGCTAACAAAAAAGATGTTACTCAAGGTCTATCTGGAAAAGATTCCCCTATTTCAATAGAGAATACAAATTTATAGTTATTTACTATCATACGCAGCAAATGCTCTTGCTGAACTAATTCTTCTACAGAAACTAATACGCATTCCAGATAATTTTTCACCCGTTGTAACATAGAAAAAGAGATTTAGATATAAAAACAGGCTCTGAAAAAACTTTCCCCACAACAAAAAAAGGATGGCATTAGCCATCCTTTTTTCCATCATCAACTATAAAATTATAGTTTGATTACGTTTTTAGCTTGAGGTCCACGGTTACCGTCTTCGATTTCGAAGCTAACTTTTTGACCTTCTTCTAAAGATTTGAAACCGTCAGTTTCGATTGCTGAGAAGTGTACGAATACGTCGTTTTCGCCTGGAACTTCGATGAAACCGAAACCTTTTTCGTTGTTAAACCATTTTACTTGTCCTGTTACTGCCATAATTATTTCCTCCTAAGAAAATACAAATTTTAAATTTTTTAGTCTTCCTGTCTAAAAAAAGAATCCACACATTATCAAATACGAAACATAAACTAGTTCTCACATACTTTTTCTCGTTCGTTTTCAGCACTTGATAACATATGGATTGCTTAATTTAACTATTCAACTGACATCATCATAGCACATTAAAATAAAATGTACAATCTTTTTCGAAAATAGAATTTCTAATTTTTAGTATTTCTTATAAAATATACTTATCTCTATTCTAAATAAGGAGGAGTTTATGACCAATAAAATTCCTAGAAAAACATTAAAAAGAATTGAAGAGGATATTGAAAATAATAATCTTGGAAAAGCAAGAGATAGATTGCACGGCCTCATCTTTACATACCCAAATGAATTACATCTTCGAAAACAACTCGGAGATATTTATTATACATTACAATATCCAGAAATGGCTGGACGTTACTGGTATCTAGAAGAGCATAAAACAGATATTATGCATGAATCATGTTTATTATTTGAAAAATCAATGGGAAATAGTCCTCATCATATTGCACGTGCTTTAAAGTTTAAAGGCGATTCTAACCATATAAAAGGTTTGTATAAAGATCAACCTTTATCTTCAGTGCAGAAGAAAGTAGCAGAGGAGTTAATTTATGAGTATAAAGAAACATGGCAAGATAAGCTAGTTCCTTTTGGCTGTCTAGCATTGCTTGCTTCCCTTCTCTTTTCTGCCGTTGTTGGTCTATTCACTATTTGGAATTGGATTTTTTAATTACAGGGGGAATTTTCACATGTCAAACTACGCTAAAGAAGAAAGGCTAACAGGGGGAAACGTCTCAAGCGTATATCGTTCTGAAAATACTGTTCGGCGAGAGTTAAAGCCAGGCAGTGAAAAGATTCATAAGCTATTGCAACATTTAGAAAACAAAGGATTTCATTATGCTCCAAAGTTTTTAGGTGTAGATGAAAAGGATAGAGAGATTTTATCCTTTATTGAAGGAGAAGCTGGCAATTATCCTTTAAAAGAATATATGCGATCTAATGATGTATTAAAAGAAATAGCAAAGATGCTCCGCCTTTACCATGATGCTGTAAGTGATTTTCCGTTATTAGATGATTGGAAACCGATGGATCATACTCCAAATAACATTGAGGTTTTATGTCACAATGATTTTGCCATATATAACATTATTTTTAATAATGAGAAGCCAGTAGGGATTATTGATTTCGATGTTGCTGCTCCTGGCCCAAGACTATGGGATATCGCTTATACACTTTATACTTGTGTGCCTTTAAGTAGAGTATATTATACAGAATCCGGTGAAGCCGTTCATTATGATTCACCGCAACATGCAGATCGTATTAAAGAGAGAGTCAAATTGTTCGTTCAGTCCTATGGTAAAAATATGGATGAAGATTACTTAGGAATGGTGTTGCTTCGATTAGAAGGGTTATGTACATATATGAAACGAAAAGCACAAGAAGGCGACTTGAATTTCCAAAGAATGATTGATGAAGGACATCTAGAGCATTACGAGAAAGATATGAAGTTTATTCGCGATCATAGAGCTGAGTGGAGTTGATTTAGTAATAAAGAAAAGTTAGTATCGTTTTTTTCCGATAAATCGATATTTCTTTTCGAATCGTTTAGAAAATAACAAGGGGCACCTTTCAAAAAGGTGCCCTTTCCTTTTATTTCGTAAACTGTGCTTCTTCTGTAGATCCTTTTAACGCTGTCGTTGATGAAGTTCCGCCTGTAATCACTTGTGCCACTTCATCAAAGTAACCTGTTCCTACTTCGCGTTGATGACGTGTTGCAGAGTAGCCGTGTTTTTCAGCTGCGAATTCTGCTTGTTGTAGTTCAGAGTATGCTGCCATGCCGCGCTCTTTATAGCCACGTGCTAGTTCAAACATACCGTAATTTAATGAATGGAATCCAGCAAGTGTTACGAATTGGAACTTGTAACCGTAAGATGCGATTTCCTTTTGGAAGCTTGCAATTGTTTTTTCATCTAGTTTTTGTTTCCAGTTGAATGAAGGTGAGCAGTTATATGCAAGTAGCTTCCCTGGATGCTCCTTATGAATTGCGTCCGCAAATCGTTTTGCATCTTCTAAATTTGGTTCTGACGTTTCACACCAAACGAGGTCTGCGTACGGTGCATACGCTAAACCGCGCGCAATTGCTTGATCAAGACCTGCATTCGTACGGTAAAATCCTTCTGGTGTTCTTTCTCCTGTAATAAATGCTTTATCAACAGGATCGATATCGCTCGTAATTAAATCAGCTGCATCCGCATCTGTTCTTGCAACGATAATTGTCGGCACTCCCATTACATCTGCTGCAAGGCGTGCAGAAATTAAATTGCGTACTGCTGTTTGCGTTGGTAGTAGTACTTTTCCACCTAAATGGCCACATTTTTTCTCTGAAGATAATTGATCTTCAAAATGCACACCTGATGCACCTGCTTCAATCATACCTTTCATCAGTTCGAATACATTTAATTGCCCACCAAATCCAGCTTCTGCATCTGCTACAATCGGTACGAAATAGTCTGTATCATCGCTTCCTTCCATATGCTGAATTTGGTCCGCACGTTGAAGCGTTTGATTAATTCGTTTTACTACAGCAGGTACGCTGTTCGCTGGATATAAACTTTGGTCTGGATACATATTTCCAGAAAGGTTTGCATCAGCTGCTACTTGCCAACCACTTAAGTAAATCGCTTTTAACCCAGCTTTTACTTGTTGCATCGCTTGGTTTCCTGTTAATGCGCCAAGTGCGTTAATATAGTCTTCTGTATGAAGCGATGTCCAAAGCTTCTCAGCACCGCGACGCGCTAACGTATGTTCAATGTCAATTGACCCGCGCAGGCGAATTACATCTTCTGCCGAATATGGACGTGTGATCCCTTTCCAACGCTCATCTAATTCCCAGCTTTCTTGCAACTTCTCGATTCTTTCGTTTTTCATTTGTTCCATCCCCTCGTATATTAATATTTAAGCCCTATCTCAGGCTTAGTTTTACTCTCTAATAAGAGTCCAGTAATAAAGAAAATACTTGGACGTCTCAAGATATTTCTAGATAATG
>NZ_JAKUFX010000114.1:0-18618 GCF_022663635.1 Bacillus cereus group sp. BfR-BA-01356
GGTTTATTTGAGATGCTTATTTTTAAGAGTATGCTTTTATTTTAGGAATGTTTTGATCCGATGAGTCGAAAGCTCAGGTTGTGCTCACTCTTAAGTTGATGGGCATGGGGTATGAAACGTGAAATGTAAATTGCTAAAAGGTGTACTTAGCTTAGGTGTTGGTTTAGGAGCTTTATATAGCGGAACGTCAGCTCAAGCAGAAGTGTCTACAAATCAAAATGATACATTAAAAGTGATGACGCATAATGTATATATGCTATCAACAAACTTATATCCGAACTGGGGACAAACTGAGCGTGCTGATTTAATCGGGGCGGCAGATTATATAAAGAATCAAGATGTAGTTATATTAAATGAAGTGTTTGATAATAGCGCTTCAGATCGTTTATTAGGGAATTTGAAGAAAGAATATCCAAATCAAACAGCAGTATTAGGTCGTAGTAGTGGAAGTGAATGGGATAAAACGTTAGGAAACTATTCATCTTCAACTCCTGAAGATGGTGGCGTTGCGATTGTGAGCAAATGGCCAATCGCTGAAAAGATTCAATATGTATTTGCAAAAGGATGCGGGCCAGATAATTTATCGAATAAAGGATTTGTATACACGAAAATTAAGAAAAATGATCGCTTCGTTCACGTGATTGGTACACATTTGCAAGCGGAAGATAGTATGTGCGGAAAAACTTCACCTGCATCTGTACGTACAGACCAATTAAAAGAAATTCAAGACTTTATTAAAAATAAAAATATACCAAATAATGAGTATGTGTTAATTGGCGGTGATATGAACGTAAATAAAATTAATGCAGAGAACAAGAATGATTCAGAGTATGCATCTATGTTTAAAACATTGAACGCTTCTGTACCATCTTATACTGGACATACAGCGACTTGGGACGCAACGACAAACAGTATTGCAAAATATAATTTCCCTGATAGTCCTGCTGAGTATTTAGATTATATTATTGCAAGTAAAGACCATGCGAACCCATCATATATAGAGAATAAGGTGTTACAGCCGAAATCTCCACAATGGACTGTTACATCGTGGTTCCAAAAATATACGTATAATGATTACTCTGATCATTATCCAGTAGAGGCGACTATTTCTATGAAGTAGTTTCAAAAAGTTTCTTCGTAAAGAAGAAACTTTTTTTATTTGCAAACAGGAAAATCACACTTTCTTTCCAATATGTATAAGACATATTGAGAAGAGGAGAGAAAAATGTGGATCGAGGAATTTTTAAAGAAGTTCCATTACCGTGTGCATTTTTGGATGAAATGGCTTTAGATAGAAATATTCAATCGATTATAGAGTTAAGTGGAAATAAGAAGATTCGTATAGCGAGTAAATCGTTACGCTCTGTTCCGATTATGCAAAAGATTTTAGCTGCAAATGATCGATTTCAAGGTATTATGTGCTTTTCACCTAGAGAGATTTTATTTTTAATAGAACAAGGATTTAATGATTTATTGCTTGGATATCCTGCTTACGATGAAAGAGCTCTGTATGAAATTAGTTTGTTAACAAAGAAAGGTTTCATTATAACTTGTATGGTGGATTGTGAAGAGCATATTGTGTATTTAGAAAGCATTGCTGAGAAATCTAAAGGATGTTTTCGTGTTTGTTTGGATATTGATATGAGTAGTCGTTTCTTTCAATTTCATTTTGGTGTACAAAGGTCCCCAGTAAAAAATGTGCAGGATGCGTTGAAAGTAGTAGAAAAGGTGAGAAGGTCATCATATTTAATGTTAGATGGTGTAATGGGTTATGAAGCTCAAATTGCTGGGGTGGGAGATCATATACCGAATCAATGGTTGAAAAGTAAAATAATTTCATATTTAAAGCAGAAATCAGTGCTAGAAGTGAAAGAAAGAAGAGAACATATTGTAAAAGCAATACAAAACCTTGGTATTGAGCTAAGGTTTGTAAATGGAGGCGGAACAGGAAGTATAAAAACAACCGAGAAAGATAATTCAGTTTCAGAGATTACAATAGGTTCTGCTTTTTATTCTCCGAAGCTGTTTGATTATTATAAAGAGGTAAAATTTTATCCAGCGGTCGGATTTGCCTTACCAGTTGTGCGTAAACCAGTCCCGTTTATTTACACTTGCCTAGGTGGTGGATATATTGCTTCAGGAGCAGTTGGAAAAGATAAAGAGCCTGAAGTTTGGAGACCGAAGGGTGCAAAACTATTAGCTTTAGAAGGTGCTGGCGAGGTACAAACGCCAATTTTTTATAAAGGTGAGGAACGAGTGGATATAGGAGAGTCCATTTTGTTTCGCCATAGTAAAGCTGGTGAGTTATGTGAGCGTTTTCCCTTTTTGTATCGTGTTAAAAAAGGAGAGATTGTTGGGGAGTATTCAACATATCGGGGGGATGGCCAATGCTTTCTATAAAGGGACAAAAGTGGAGAAATTGGACAGGGAATGTAGAAGGAACGCCGCATTATACGATGTATCCAGAAAGTATACAAGATGTAGTAGAAGTTGTGGGACTTGCGCGAAAAAAGGGGAAGAAAATTCGTGTTGTCGGTTCAGGACATTCGTTTACACCCCTTGTGCAAACGGAAGAAGTTTTAGTTTCTTTAGATGAATTGAAGGGTATTGTGAATATTGATGCAGAGAAGATGATTGCTGAAGTATGGGCAGGAACAAAGTTATATGATTTAGGGAAGTTACTTGAGGAAAAAGGGTATGCGCAAGAAAATTTAGGGGATATTGATTCGCAATCTATTGCAGGAGCGATTAGTACGGGGACTCATGGAACGGGTATTACCTTTGGGAGCTTATCAACACAAGTTATAGAGATTACGGCAGTTCTATCTAATGGTGAGAGTATAGTTTGTTCGGAAGCTGAGAACGTAGAATATTGGAGAGCGTTTCAGTTGTCACTTGGAATGTTAGGTATCATTGTAAAGATAAAATTGAAGGTTATTCCAGCGTATTCACTCGTTTATGAAAGTGAAAAACAGTCATTATCCACTGTAATGAACAAACTAGAAGAATATAAGAAGCATCGTCATTTTGAATTTTTCGTTTTTCCTTATTCTGATGAAGTACAAGTAAAACTTACGAACGAAACAACGAATCAAGGCAGTGATTTGAAATGGCATAAACTAAAGGTGGAGTTACTTGAAAATAGGATGTTCTCTTTACTATCTAAAGGGTGTAAATGGTTTCCTTCTATAAGTAAAGGAGTGAGTCGATTATCAGCTAAAGCTGTACCAAACACAAAAATAATTGGCCCGAGCTATGAAGTATTTGCTACATCACGTACGGTACCATTTTATGAAATGGAGTATAGCATTCCTTCAAAGTATATGAGGACGGTTGTAGAAGAAATCTCAAATCTTATTGAAAAGAAAAAGTATAAGGTGCACTTTCCGATCGAATGCCGCTATGTAAAAGGGGATGATATATGGCTTAGTCCAGCCTATGGAAGAGATTCAGCGTATATCGCTGTTCATATGTATAAAGGTATGAAATATGCTGCTTACTTTGGCGAAGTGGAAAAAATTTTTCTGAAGTATGAAGGGCGTCCGCATTGGGGGAAAATGCATACATTATCATATGAGCAATTACAAGATATATATCCAGAGTTTCATTCGTTTTTACAGGTGAGGAAATCTCTAGATGAACTTGGAATGTTTTTTAATCCTTATGCAGAAAAGTTATTTATCCCGCTATTTGCCGGGCAGTAAGACCCCCACTGATTAAAGTTTCATATTATGTATATAAAAAAGCTGACAAATAATTATTTGTCAGCTTTTTTTAGTGTAATTGCATTTCTTGTATGACTAATATGTTCATAAAATAGTAGTTTATCACGGCTAAATACATGCAGTAAAATATGAATAATGAATAGGCCGTTAATGATAAATAGGAATAACAATGTAACGAGTAATACTAAAGGCTCTGTGTGATTTAAAATAGAGCTACTAGAAAGAATATAATTGATTCCGCCTAGCGCAAAATAAAATATACCGTAGCGAATAAATAGTTCTTTTAATGTAATACGATTTGATTTTCCTTTCACGTGAATGCGAAGCAATGCTTTCCCAATTGTTTTTCCATTCGTAAAGTATGGAATAATAATAAAGTAAATAAGGATTGAACACGTAATGAAAATGAGTTCATACATATTGGTGTAAGATTGCATATTAGAAACGAAGAAAGAATTTCCTTTGTTTTTAACGACAGGTACGACGATAGATAAGAAAATCCAATCAATTTGCATTGCGATAAGGCGACGAATGAATCCGACTGGTTTCGTTTCCAAATTAATATGACTATCTAACTCGTTTGTCTTCGGAAGGAAGTACGTAAATATTGGTGCAATGATAAAACCAATTACGCCACCTAATGTATTTAAAAACAAATCATCGATATCAAATAATCGGTATGCACAATTGTATATACCGTATAATCCAGTCACTTGTGTTAGCTCAAAAAATAGTGAAAGGAAAAAGGAAATGCAAATTGTTTGTAAGAAACTACGTCGGAAATAATAACGTAAGTAAATGCCGAATGGAACAGTTAATAGAACATTAAAGGCAACTTGTAAAAACGCAGACTCTTTTAATAAGTAGAAATAAGTAGTTGGTTTCGTTAAAACTGCCGATGTATGACTACTAATCTCTTGTATGAAATAAAATGGTGAGAGTTGCATGTGTTGTGTATTAGCCGGTTGTAGGCTACAAGTATCAAACGTTTGTGGCAACGGCAAAATAACAAGAAAATAGGCATTTAATAAGTAAAGTAATAATGAGTATAAAATAAATGAGCGCCATTTATTTAAATAACCGTATTTTCGATAATTAAATATTAAAAAAGGAATTAAAAGAAACATTGCTAAAAAGGGAAATAAAATAAATGCTGTTTTCACTGGAAATAAATATGCAGTCAAAGTAAAACTCCTTTCAATAAAAATTCGTTTATCATTATAGCGCTAAAAATATTTAAATACAAAGTTAAAATCTTTCGAAATAGAAATAATTACTAATTTTATAGGAATTAAGTTATAATAAATTTAATATGAGGATATTATGATTATATAAGTTGAGAGAGGGTACAAGAGATGCGATATGAACTTTTTTCTGTAAGTGGGGATCATATTACGACTTTTGAAAGTGCATGGCGTTTTCAGGAGGGAGAACAGATTTTTGTTCATGATGATCAAACAAAACGAAACTTTATTATTATTCGGCTGACGCATGATGTATTTCAACAAAATAAACATGTTATTCGTTTGTATTGTCAAGAGAAGAAAGTGTATGCATAAGAGAAGCCCTCTTACAGTATGAAAAGTAAGAGGGTCCTTACCTCGTTATTTGTGAACAGCCCAATTGATGAGGGCTGATTAAAGTTTTACTTTATCATTTTGTCCCTCGTAAGGAATAAAAAGAGAAGGGTTAATGCACATAGGTAGCATTTGATTTGGAAGAAAGGATATAGCCTTGTATTTTGTGCTTCAAAGTTTCATTGCCTTCTTTTTGAGAAAGCCATGTATGGTAATCTTGTTGTGTTTTCCATAACATACGAATCATATATTCTGCCTTATCATTTGTACGATGAACATGTGAAAACTCTATGTTAATACAACCGTTCGTTCCAGGGGAAGGATAATATTGTTTAAGCCCATAAAATAGCTCATTTTCATATCCGTACTTAATGTGAATGAGTTTAGTAACTATAAACATATAAACACCTCTTTTACGATAATAGTAGGAAAGATAGAATTACTGTAATAGTGAACTTAAATAATATTATACTATTCAGAAAATTCGAAGTAAATGATAGGTTTTAACTTAATAAAGGTATAAAAAAGCGAGTCATTCTATTACACTAGATGACTCGCTTTCAATTTGTAAGTTTTACTTTATAAGAAAATAAGAGTAAGTACACCTACGATAATACAATAGAAAGAGAAATATTTTAAATTTCCTTTTGCCATAATGTTCATAAACCATTTTAGTGAAATATACGTCATGATAAATGTTGCGATGAATGCAACGACATATGGTACGAATAATGTGTCTAGATTTGGATCATTTGCAATGTCTGTAATGCTTAACAACAAGCCACCTAAGCTAACAGGAATGTATAGTAAGAATGAGAAGCGAAGAGCTGTTTCTTGCTTCATACCAAGTAACATTGCTGCTACGATTGTGGCACCAGATCGGCTTATTCCGGGAATCAGTGCGCAAGCTTGTGCTAATCCGACGATGATTGCATCTTTCATAGAAAGGTCGCCATCATTTTTACGACCGCGTAAATTTCTAATAATCCAAAGGCCGACAGCAGTAATAAGAAGGGAAATCCCAACCATCTTCACACCTTTTAAGTACTGATCGATGTAATCTTTAAATAAAACACCAATAACACCTGCTGGAATGGTTGCAATAACAAGATAAATAATAAAGAAGAAATCTGATTTTGCGTCTTCTGCTCTTGTAAATATATAAGAGAGACCATTCTTCGTTAGACGAATTAAATCATTTCTATAAATAAGTAATACAGCTAATAATGAAGCTGAATTAACAAGTAGTTCGAAGCTAAACCCTTCTATTTTTAGTCCTAGCAAATGTTGTGCTAAAACGAGATGACCACTTGAAGAAATCGGAATTGGTTCTGTTAGTCCTTGGAACAGACCGAGAATTAAATATTTTAAAACGTAGTAAAATTGTTCCATAATAACCTCCTTGTTTATTAGTTGAAAGAAACAACTTTTCCATTATAACAAAGATATGGATGAATATTGAAAAGAAATAAATATTCAAAATAAAATAAAAATCCCTTATAGCAGTATAAGGGATTTTTATTTTTAATTAAGAAGTTACTGTTTCTTGAAGACTTTTAGACAATTGAACATCGACTTTTTCAGCATCATGAATATGATTCATAATAGTAGTATTTAATTTTTGGAACATTTGTTGTGTGTTAGCGAATTCTCGTAATATGTCATCATTACAAGACTTTTGGTTTTCGATAGCCTTAATAACATTTGTAGCACCATTTTGTAACGTTTGAATCATAACTAAAATATTTTCAATTCTAGCATTTGTATCGGCGCTCATTTCTACACCTTCATCGACTAAATGTAAATTATCTTTTGTGTTATCATATGCTTTTTCAATTTCTTCTTGAATTTTTTTCGTTAAGTTGCCGATGTTTTTTGTACTTTCTGCTGTACTTTCCGCTAGTTTTCTTACCTCATTGGCAACGACAGCGAATCCTTTACCGTGCTCCCCAGCACGTGCGGCTTCAATACTCGCATTTAATGCAAGTAAATTTGTTTGTGCTGCAATGTTTTGAATGACTTCTACAATTTGCTCGATTTCCTTTGAGCGTTCGCTTAGATGATTCATACTATTAGACGTGCGTTGAGATTGTTCACCTAATTTATTAATTACAATAAGTAAGCGGTGAACGGATTCTTTTCCTTCATTAGAGCAGTCAATAATTTCTGCAATAGACTGAATTAAGCTTTGTTCCTTTTGTAACATTTCATTATTTAACTCATTGGAATGTGTCGTACGTGTTGAAACATTTTCGAAACATGAACTTAATTGTTGAACTAAATTTTGAAGTGTATTGTGTTGGTTATTTACAAGTTGATGCTCTTGGACAACGCTTTGTACACGATCGTGGATAGTAGAAATAGTCTCTTGCTTTTCAATATCCTTTTGTTTTAATTCTAATTCTAATTCTTGTATACGCTCTTCTAATTGAGCAATTGTATGTTGGAGTGATTTTTTTTGAGTAAACATGTATTTATTTCAACCGCCTTCGAAAGTTATATTTTCTCTATATTTGGATTTTAGCATCTTTTGTATTTTTTAAATATAGGAATTGTTAAATATTTAAGAATCTATTACATTTTATTCATAATTCTCTTTTTTTCGTCACGAAAAATAAACTGTATTTAATCGTTTTGTAAACAAACTGTAAAATAAATCATGTATAACTGTATAAGAAGGGAGTCGGATTATGAACTATTTTAAGCGAATCAGCTGTCTAGTATTAGCAGGAATTATCGGTCTTTCTAGTACAGTCGCTGTTAAAGCAGAGTCAAACGACGAGAAACTTAACAACATGCAACAGCAATTGCAACAAAACGATGCAGAAATGCAAAAGAAAGAGCAAGAAAAGCAAGCTGTTAGTAAAGAAATTAAAGGTATCGAAAACGAACTACATAATTTAAATAATACAATTGCAAAAAATAAAGAGGATCAAGCTGCTATTCAACGTAAAATCGATGAAACACATAAGCAGATTGAGCAAAAAAAGCAAGAAATTGTCGTTTTGGAGGATAAAGTCCTTGCTCGTAAAGATATTATGAGAAAACGTATGGTTTCTGTTCAAAACAGTTCAAATACAAGTTTAGTAGTAGAAGTTGTAGTAGAGTCAAAAAACTTTGCAGACTTCTTACAACGTATGAACGCAGTTTCTACTATTCTAGAAGCTGATAAAGAAATTTTACGTCTACAAGAACAAGATCTTCGTCAAATTGAAGAAGATAAGAAAACAATTGACGAAAAAGAAGCATCTTTAGTAGTAGACAAACAAAAATTAGCAAAAGCGCAAGCTGAACTGCAAGATAACTTGAAAAAACGTCAAGATAACTTACAAACAGTTCAAGCTAAATATAATGAAGTTGCAAGTCAACTTAATTTAGCAGCGGAAGAAAAAGCTAAAATTGAATCAAATATGAAGACAGTACAAGAAACGATTGCTCGTGAGCAAGAAGCAGCAAGAATCGCAGCAGAAGAGCGTGCAAAAGCAGAAGCGGCTGCAAAAGCAGAGCAAGAAGCTTTAGCGAAAGCACAAGCAGAAATTGCTGAAAAGCCAAAGCAGGAAAAAGCTAGTAAACCGGTTGAACCAGTAGCTAATAATAATTCGAAGGTAGAACCTGCACAACCTGAACCATCTTCTAAGCCAACTGCTGGTGGGAAAGAAATTTATGTAGAAGCTACAGCTTATACAGCTGATCCAGGTGAAAATGGTTATGCGCCAGGTCAACAAGTATTTTCTGCATGGGGACCAGGTGGTAAAGGTTATAATCTAACTGCAAACCCAGGAATGAAATTAATTGCTGTAGATCCAAGTGTTATTCCATTAGGTAAGACTGTAAATGTTGAAGGTTATGGAGTAGCAATTGCAGCCGATACTGGTGGAGCTATTAAGGGGCATAGAATTGATGTTTTAATGCCAGATAAAGGTTCATCAAGTAGCTGGGGCAGAAGAACAGTTAAAGTTACAATTTTAAACTAACAAGTAATCCAACTTTACAATACGTAGAGTTGGATTTTTTTATAAAATTAATGTTAAGTTGAGTTTACATTTTGTTAAGGATAGCATACAATAATGGTGAGAGGTGGTAAATTTGACCATTTTAAATAGAGTAAAAGAATTAAGAGCTCGTTTTAACTTTACGCAAAGTGTATTAGCAGAAAAGGTTGGAGTAACGAGACAAACAATTGCTGCAATTGAAAAAGGGGATTACGTTCCTTCGTTGTTATTAGCACTTACAATTTGTGATGTGTTTCAGTTAAAGATGGAAGATGTGTTTGTTTTAAATAAGGAGGGGGAAGAGGATGAATAGAATTGTTTTTTCTTATATCATAAACGTGCTTTATACTGCTTTAGCATGCTGGACATTTGTTGAATTTTATAGTGTCATTACAGAGTTAGCAGATATAATTAAAAACGAGAAATTCCCATTTGAAGTATGGTTTAATGGAGTACCATTCATTTTATTATTTATTGGAGCAATTATAGTTACAATTTTTTATAGAATTCAAAAGAAAAAATATAAGAATTTATCTTTTTGGATGTATCCATTATTATTTCCGCTAGAAGATGAACGTGAAAAAGCGATTACGGATAAAGCTTGTCGAACAACATTTGTATCGTTATGGTTTGTGTTACCTTGTGCAGTTGGATTTTTAACTTTTTCGCCTATTATTAATGAATATCTTCCTGGATACCCATTATATATTCTATTTTCTATTTTCTTTATTCAAATGACAGTATTTCACGTATCACTATACAGAAATAAATTAGCTTAAAAAGAAACCTTCTTGCACTGGCAAGAAGGTTTCTTTTTAAGCTAATACTTGTACATATAGCGATATTATTTTATCATTTTATATAGAGTAAGATTTTGTAAGGGAAAGGAACTGTGTATGAATAAGCAAAGAATTTATAGTATAGTAGCAATTCTGCTATTTGTTGTAGGTGGCGTATTAATTGGAAAGCCATTTTATGATGGATATCAGGCTGAAAAGAAACAGACTGAAAATGTGCAGGCTGTTCAAAAGATGGATTATGAAAAGCATGAGACGGAATTTGTAGATGCTTCCAAAATTAATCAACCAGACTTGGCGGAAGTAGCGAATGCATCATTAGATAAGAAACAAGTAATTGGTCGTATTTCGATTCCAAGTGTTTCAGTAGAACTGCCTGTTTTAAAAGCTTCTACTGAAAAAAACTTATTATCAGGTGCAGCGACAGTAAAAGAGAATCAAGTTATGGGAAAAGGAAATTACGCATTAGCAGGACATAATATGTCTAAAAAAGGTGTTTTATTTAGTGATATAGCTTCTTTGAAAAAAGGCGATAAAATTTATTTGTATGACAATGAAAATGAATATGAGTATACGGTTACTGGTGTATCTGAAGTAACTCCTGATAAGTGGGAAGTTGTAGAGGATCATGGGAAAGATGAGATAACGCTTATTACATGTGTATCTGTAAAGGATAATTCTAAGCGTTATGTTGTTGCTGGTGATTTAGTAGGAACGAAGGCGAAGAAGTAAAAAAAGAAGGTGAACTCTTTAAAGAGTTCACCTTCTTTTTTTACTAATGTTGAGAAATAATAGAATATTTTGGTTTGTATTTGAACATTCTTCTATTTATGTATAATAAAGTTAGAATTCTATTTTTGGGAGGAACAAGAGTGAGACAACAGGTGAAGAAACTTCTTTTAACAACGAGTATAGCGTTATTGGTAGCTCCAATTTCAGCTTATGCACATCCAGGGCGTACAGATGCTAATGGCGGACATACGTGTCGTACAAATTGTGAGAAATGGGGATTACAGTACGGGGAATATCATTATCACAATAAACCAGCTTCTAGTAGTGGCGCAACGAGCCCAGCTCCTAGCCAGAATAATAATAGTGCTGTAGAAGCTGAGAGACAAGCAGAAGCACAGCGCAATACTGAGGCGGAAAAACAACGTGCTGTAGAAGCGCAACGCAACGCTGAGGCGGAAAAACAACGTAATGCAGAAGCACAGCGTAAAGCTGAAGAAGAGAGACAACGTGTAGCCGAGGAACAAAGAAAAGCTGAAGAGGCACGTAAGCAAGAGGAAGCGCAGCGCCAAGCTGATATGGAAAAAGGTCAACTTGAAGGTCAAAAGAATGGAGAAACTGATTTTAAAGCAGGAAAAAATGATGCAGAAGTGCATGTAGCTGGAAAATCTGATGCATATAAACAAGCGTTTAAAGCGACTTATGCAGCCGTATGGTCTTTAGAAGAGCAGAAGAAAACGCATTTTGAAAAAGGAAAAGAACAAGGTTTAGCACAAGAGACGATGGACGATAGTCAAGTTGCTCCAGAGTTTAAGGTAAACTTTGCAGACGGATTCAAAGTAGGGAATAAAGAAAGAACAGAAAAAATTGAAAAAGAGCAAGCTGAGTTAGGGGAAAAGACAGGGAAAGAACTAGCTGAAAAGAATCCTGGAAATAGAGAGAAAGAAGTATACGTGAAGGCATATGAAACAGCGTATGAAAAAGGCTATAAGTCTACAAAAAAGGCAGTAGAAAAGGCTGGCTATAAGTATGCATTTGAAAACTATGATTTAAAAGTTCCTGCTAAGTATGAAAGAAATGAATTGTTAAAGAAATGGTTTACTGAAGGATTTAAATCGAATAAAAAAGCAGCGGAAATTCGAGAAGAAGGGTATAAAAAGGGAGACAGCTGGTTCTCATTCTTCTATAAGAGTTTCGTACCAAGTGAATATAAAGAACATAAAGAGCTGTACGAACAAGCAATTGAAAAAGGTAAAACAGCATAAAAAAAGATGAGGAGAAATTCCTCATCTTTTTTAATCCATCCATTTCACTAATTTCTTAGAAATTAATAATAAAACACAACCTAGTACAATTGCCACAGCGCCAATAACTGTGAATACTTCAGCGTATCCAAGTGAAGTTGTGAAGCTTGCAAGTTGTCCGCCTAAAATGTTGGCGATACCTGAACTTGCTAGCCATACACCCATTAGTAAAGATGCTAATTTTACCGGAGCAAGCGCACTAACCATTGATAGTCCGACAGGTGATAAGAATAGCTCACCTAACGTATGGAAAAGATACGTAAAGACGATAAACAGTAAGTTTGCTTTTTCTGTAATGTTATGTTCATCACTACCTGTTTTTAATGTAGCGATAACGAGAATGATATAACCGATACCGAGCAAGATCATACCAAGTCCCATTTTAGTTGGGATTTTTAAATCACCCTGCTTGCGAGTTGCAAGTTTTGCCCATAATGCAGAAATGACTGGAGCAAGCAAAATAATAAATAATGGATTGACTGATTGGAACCAAGATGTTGGAACTTCCCATCCGAACACAGAGCGGTCTACAAATTTGTTTGTATATAATGTTAATGAGCTACCAGCTTGTTCAAAGCCAGCCCAGAAGAAGACAACGAAGCATGTTAAAATGACGATAACAGCGGTACGTTGTTTTTCTTTTTTTGTTAACGGTGTATCTCCTACTGATGGTTGTCCAGCAGCTGTTTGTAAATCGCGAGTTGGTTTTTTACCGATATTACCAAGGAAGCGATTTGATAGTGTTGTAAATAAAATTTGTCCAATGATCATTCCGATTGAAGCGGCTAAGAAACCGTAACGGAATCCGTAATGTACAACGCCATCAACTGTTGTTTTGAATAAATTTTCTGATAAAAATCCGCAAACGAGTGGAGCTAAAAATGACCCGACGTTAATACCCATATAGAAAATGGTAAATGCACTATCACGTTTTGGATCGTTCTCTTCGTATAATTCTCCAACCAGTGTAGAGATGTTCGGTTTGAAGAATCCGTTACCGATAATAATAAGCGCTAATCCGAGGTATAGGCCTAATTGGTTTTGCAAGGCAAATAGTGTAAGGTTACCGATTGCCATTGTTATACCACCAATTGTGATTGCTTTTCGTCTACCTAGAAAACGGTCTGTTAAGTATCCACCAATCATTGGTGTGAAATAACAGGCTCCAGTGTAAAATCCGTAAATAGAGAGTGCCCATGCGGGACTAAACCCAAGACCACCGCTTACTAAAGCTGTCGTTAAATATAATGTTAATAATCCTCGTAATCCATAGTAACTAAATCTTTCCCACATTTCTGTAAAGAAGAGTAAGTATAAACCTGGAGGATGTTTCTTTTTTCTTTGTTGTTCTCTTTCTAGTTGTATCGCTGATTCCATGTTATTTTCCTCCTGACACAAACAAAAACAAAGTTAATAATTTTGTACATTTAATATTTTACCTTATTAACTATTATAAGTCAATAAAGGTTGATTTTTCAGAAGAAATTGGAAAAGAGGAATAGCTATAGAATGGGTGTTTCTTTTGTGATAGACTATGGACTATGTTTTCTTTGCAAGGAAGCGGGTTATTGTACTTTTTTATATGTGAAATTGATTTCATAAAAGATGAAATTAAAGAAGGAGAAAGAAATGAAATTGTTACAGAAAAAAGAAATTTTACTTATTAGCCTTATGTTATTCTCTATGTTCTTTGGAGCAGGGAATCTGATATTTCCACCTTTCCTTGGGTATGAAGCAGGAGAACATGTTTGGATTTCATTAGTAGGGTTTATTATATCAGCAACAGGTCTTCCTATATTAGGTGTTATCTCTATTGCAAAAGCAGGAAGTTTTCAAACGTTAGCGGGTAGGGTTCATTCTTCATTTGCAATTATTTTTCCATGTATCGTGTATGTATTTATTGGACCTGGGCTTGGTATACCACGTGCGGGAAGTTTAGCCTTTGAAATGGGGCCAGGTCAGTTATTCCCTGAAGCAGGAAACGGATTATTATTGTTTTACACAGTTATTTTCTTTAGTATTGTTTACTGGTTAAGTTTATCACCATCTAAACTAATGGGGTTGTTTGGAAAAGTCTTGACGCCATTATTATTATGTATGATTGCACTCATTTTTATAAAGAGTATGTTTACAACAGTAGGAGATATGAAAGAACCAATAGGGAACTATGGCCAAGCTCCTATGTTTCAAGGGTTTTTAGATGGATATTTAACAATGGATGCGTTAGCTGCTTTAATCTTTGGAATTGTTATTGCAAATGCATTACGTGCAAAGGGTATTGAAGATGATAAAGGTTTAGCGAAATATATGAGTATTGCTGGAATTGGGGCAGGACTATTATTATCGATTATTTATGTCATCCTTGGATATGTGGGGGCAATTAGTGGCTCATTAGGAACATTTGATAACGGTGCGAAAGTGTTAGCACAAGTTATGATTACATTATTTGGACAGGGCGGAGTCGTTTTATTAGGTCTTATTTTTACTATCGCGTGTTTATGTGTTTCAATTGGACTTGTTACGTCTTGTAGTCAATTTTTTGCGAGTGCATTTCCGAAAGTATCTTATAAATTGTGGGCATTTATAGTAAGCGTTGTTAGTATGATTTTAGCTAATTTAGGGTTAACGCAAATTTTAAAAGTATCAGTACCAATTCTTGGATTTATTTATCCAATTGCGTTAACGCTTATTATTCTAGGGTTATTCCATCAGTATATTGGAAAGTATGCATACGTATATGCAGTAACTGTTTTGGTTGTAGCGTTATTTAGTGCAATTGACATTTTAAATAAAAATGTAATGATGAATCAGTGGACGTCAGCATTAAAATACATCCCGTTTTATACAGAAGGCGTTGGGTGGATTGTTCCAGCTATTGTAGGCATGTGTCTTGGTTTTATCGTTAGCATTTTTCTAAATAAGAATAAATGAGTAAAAAGGTGTTTTCCTATTTTGGGAAGACACCTTTCTTTTTTTGGAAAAATACTATTGAAAATGAATAGACTAAGAGTATGATAAAGATAATTGGTAATATATAGGTTCAATGAGAGTTACGAATAAGGGGGGAGCGTATGAAGAAGGATTTGGATAAGAAAATAGAAGCACTCGAAACGGCAATTGAAACAATTCAAGAAGCACTTGTTGAATTAAAAGTAAAGCAAAGGGAAATAGAAGTAGAAAACGCTCAGCAACATGTTAGTAAGAACAAGAAAGAATATATTGAAACGGTAATGGAGGAAAAGCCAAAAGAAGAAATAGTTAAGATAAAAGAGCCTTTGCAAGAACCTGAGGTAAAACAAGTAGATATATCGGCTTTTAAACCAGAGCCATTTAATATTATTAAGTTTTGTCAGACGTGGTTACCGCGTGTATTTGTCGGTATTATGTTGCTTGGAGTGATCTGGTTATTTAAAGCAGGGGTAGATGCTGGTTTATTAACACCAGCGATACGAATTGTGTTTGGTATCGCATTATCTATCGGGTTGTATTATATAGGAGATATTCAAATTAAAAGAGAGCGGCAAGCGTTAGGATTAGTATTAGCTGGAGGAAGTATTACCGGGATTGTTCTAACGACGTTTGCAGCACATTATTTATATGGATTTATTCCGGCAAGTGTCGCGTTTCTCTGTAATATTGCATGGGTTATTTTAGGTATTTATTTAGCGAAAAGATATCAATCGGAATATCTCACTATTTTCGTAGCGGTCGGTGCGTTCTTCGTACCATTCTTGTTAAATAGTACGACTCCTAATCCTTATATTTTCTTTGGATATGAGACAGTATTAACACTTAGTTTATTATGGTATGCGTTGAAAAATCGTTATAAATACTTATATATGATTTCTTACGCTGTTGCTGCCATTGTCCTTTTCGTTTTCTTTGCTGTTATGTCAATGTTAGTAGAGAACTTGCAAATACAGTTAACGATTGTATATGGTTTGATTCATTTACTATTATTTTGGCATATGTTTACGGAGAGAAGTTTTATACCAGAACCACGTTTGGCGATATTTAGTGCGAATGCAGTTTTCTTTATACTAGCTATTGCCAAAATACCTGATTTTACAACATGGGGATTGATTATTAGTGCAATTGTGCACGCTGCTATGTTTGTGCTTGAGTATAGGAAGAATAGACATTCTACATTTACAAATCTCTTATTTGGTTTCGCAATGGGAGCATTTAGTTTAGCGATTTTATACGAGTATAGTTTAGTGAATGCAGCGATTGTACTATTATTACAAGGTTTCCTTGGCATGGTCACTTCTATTAAAGTAAAACAACAGATAAAATTGTATGTTAGTGCGACGGTTTACGCAATTGGAATGATACAGACTATTTTTAGCCCGTTTGATCAATTTATTTCGGCAGGCTTTGTTGCTCATCTTATTTTAATAGGAACGTTCTATTATTGCATGAGAGAAGCGAAAGAAGTATTAGCGAGCTTCGGCAAATATATGTATTCTATAGTGCTCTATTGGTTTATGATAATTGTATTTATTACAATTACGAGAATCGGTGAAGTTTTATCTACAGATGGAAGCGTAATTAGTGTATCAGTATCGTTATTATGGATGGTATATGCATTATTTGCGGTTTGGTTTGGAAGAAATAGAAATATGAATGAAATATTATATGCTGGTTTAGTCGTTTTAGTCGTAACGGTAGGGAAGTTATTCTTACTTGACTTACCAGAGGTATCGATGATGATTAGGGCAGTGTTATTCCTAATCGTCGGTAGTATAGGTATCGTTATTTCAAGAATGTTTTTCTCGAAGGAAGAGAAGTGAGAAGAAGGCAATCCATGTATGGATTGCCTTTTTTATTATTTCTTATTAATCGTTACAGTTTCATTATATTTCGTTGTTGTATTTTGGCGTAGACGAAGCGTTGCTTGTCCAGTTGTATTTGAATCAATCTGTACATTTACAACTTTCTCAGCAGAGCCTAAGCTGTTTGTTGTGAAAGAAAATGCACTACTATATCCGAAAGTAGATGGCCAAGTGCCGTTTGCATTTTGTACTTTAGCCACTTGTGTTCCACCAGTAGTGAAGATACCTAAAGAATAGTTGTTATACGTTGTATTAGGTAGTAAGTTATTTACTTGAATCTTCATTTGGAAAATTTCATTGTTTGGTAGAATGCTAGGGTGTGTAACGACGTAGTCGCTTGTTGTTACCGCACCATTATAACCGTATGAACCTGGTTTAAAAGTATTTGTATTAAACCATTGATAACCTGCATTTGGTGCACTCCAAGGTTCAGGTTGTGGTTCTGTTGATAAGTTTGGCTGTTCAAATGTTTGTAGAGCTGTAGGTGAATCAAGTTGTAAACCATTTACTTGATCTAAACTTGTAAATGTCTCTTTATTTGATAACCAATTTACGATGTTTTCTAATAAAATCGCATCGTTTTCTTCTTTATAACCATCGTAAGTTTTCTTTGTTTGACCAGAATCTTCACGAACGTATTTTGGCGTAGCATCTTCAACAGGAGAAGAGTCACCAATAAAGGCAGCTTTTCCAAGTCCTACTTTTGCGATAGCAGCATATGGGCCTTCTGCAATACCACCGCCATTATAAACGCCACTATCAACAGCGTTATTCCATTTTGATGGATTTTCTGGAAGGTAAACAAGTCCTTTTGCTAGTTTTGGGTTTGTAATTGCTAGAGTAGAACCAGCATGCATTGCTACAGACGAAACACCTTTTGTAATTCCGAAAGATTGTTCAGGCGATACAATTGTTTTCGCTGAAACATCACCAAGTGCATTGTAGCGGAAGCGAATACCGAAGTTGTCAGAGAGCCAATCAGAGCTTTCTACTCCTTGCATAGCTTGTGAATTTGCTTCTTCATTAGACATTCCTTTTGCTGGATTATCCCAAGCACCGCGTCTATATCCATTAAATACTTCAGAAGAGTCCCAGCGATTTTTATTACGATCTGCATTGTAATGATCAGCAATAAAGAAGATACTACCACCATTTTTTACATATTGTAACATAGCGTCCTGCTCAGATTTTTTGTAAGGAATATTAGCTTCTGGAACGATAAATACATTGTAATCTTTTAAGTCTTCGTACGTAATAGGTGTTGATTTACGAAGTTCCTTTACGTGATATCCGTTTTTTGCAATGCCGTTTCCGAAGTCAGAAAAGCCGCCGTCAATAACCCAGTCAGCTGTCCCAGCAGTTTGACCGTGTGTATTATCGAATAATACTTTCTTCCCATTGTTTTGATTTACAACTTTTGCAGCAATTTCAGGAGCTGGGTCTACAGAGCTTTCGGCATAAGTAGACGGTATGAACGAGGTCCCTATACTTAGTGTAATTGCTGTTGCTAAAGAAAATGTAATCCATTTTTTATTCTTCATAGAAGAATCCCATGCCCATCAACTTAAGAGTGAGCACAACCTGAGCTTTCGACTCATCGGATCAAAACATTCCTAAAATAAAAGCATACTCTTAAAAATAAGCATCTCAAATAAACCC
>NZ_JAKUFX010000115.1:0-18381 GCF_022663635.1 Bacillus cereus group sp. BfR-BA-01356
CAGCGTTCATCCTGAGCCAGGATCAAACTCTCCAATAAAGTTAGTTTGTCTAGCATCTAAAATAAAAATTGACGTTTCACGTTGTTTGTTTCGTTCAGTTTTCAAAGAACTTGTCCGCCGCTTCAGAAGCGACTTCATCATATTAACATCTTAATTTTTCGATGTCAACTAAGTTTTAAAATTTCTTTTTTGTCGTTTTCTGCGTTTCCGCATCAGCGACGTTTATTAATATACCATCACACTTTTTAAATAACAAGTGTTTTTTTTATAAAAATATAAAAAAATTATCTACCCTACTTTCTTCTATAGAAATAACTATTATCCTTACTACTGAAAATAGTTATTCTAATTGTATGCTAATACACTCCGTTCAACCAAATTGTATTTCACAATGCCTTCCCAAATTTTTATTCTCTTCTATATTAAAGCTTATAATCATTATCCTTCTATAAAATAACTATACAAATTAGACTTAAGAAAAAATCCCGTCTACATTAAACAGCCACTCGCGCGCATTATCCCCTTCCTTCTCATTCAAAAATTTACCCCCTACAAATTAACAACATTCCAATCCTAATACAAACTTAAGGATATTGTTAGAATTTTTTTACATTTAATTAATGAAAAATATCCATTTTTTGTTATATAGTAAGAAAGGACGCACTCAACTATAAATAAACCAATGGAGGAATTATTTTATGGATAGGTTAACAAAGTTTTCATTAAAAAACCGAGCTGCCATTATCATCATGATTTTTCTCATTTCCATACTCGGTGTTTATTCCGGCTCTAAATTACCTATGGAATTTTTACCGAGTATCGACAATCCAGCAATTACCGTCACAACCTTATCTCAAGGACTCGACGCTGAAACGATGACAAAGGATGTAACTGATCCTCTCGAAAAACAATTTCGCAATTTAGAACACGTCGACACCATTACTTCTTCTACATACGAGGGATTATCACGTATCGACATTGCGTATACATCAAAAGCAAACATGAAAGATGCAGCACGCGAAGTCGAAAAAGCCGTCAATACAATTAAATTACCTAAAGATGTAACCAAGCCCGTAGTTAGTCAATTAAACACTTCTATGATTCCACTCGCCCAAATTACTATCCAGAAACAAAACGGTTTTTCAAAAGCAGATGAAAAACAAATTGAAAAAGAAATCGTACCACAACTCGAAAACATTGATGGTGTTGCCAACGTTATGTTTTTCGGAAAATCCACCTCTGAATTATCTATCGTACTTGATCCGAACCAATTAAAAAACAAAAACGTAACATCACAGCAGGTACTAACTGTTTTACAAGGAAAAGAAACTTCTACTCCAGCTGGGGCAATTACTGTTAATCAGGAAGAATACAACCTCCGCGTCATTGGGGACATAAAAAATGTAAATGACATTAAAAACATCACTGTGGCACCCCAAGTGAAATTGCAAGACATTGCTCAAATTGAAATCAAACAACACTACGATACAATCTCACATATAAACGGAGAAGAAGGCACAGGATTAATCATCATGAAAGAACCGAGTAAAAATGCAGTTGCCATTGGAAAAGAGATTGATAAAAAAGTTAAAGAGATAGATAAGGAATATAAAGATCAATTTTCCATTAAACTTTTGGCTTCAACCCATGAACAAGTTGAAAATGCTGTTACTAGCATGGGAAAAGAAGTAATACTTGGAGCAATCGCTGCAACTCTAATTATCTTAATCTTTTTACGTAACTTCCGAACAACACTCATCGCTGTTGTCAGTATTCCATTATCCATTTTATTAACACTCTTTTTACTACATCAATCTAACATTACGCTTAACATTTTAACCCTCGGTGGTTTAGCTGTTGCGGTTGGACGTCTCGTCGATGATAGTATCGTTGTCATCGAGAATATTTTCCGCCGTTTACAAAAAGATTCTTTCTCTAAAGATATCATTCTCGATGCAACGAAAGAAGTCGCAGTCGCAATTACTTCTTCTACTTTAACAACGGTCGCTGTTTTTTTACCTATCGGCCTCGTATCAGGAGCAATCGGAAAATTAATGTTACCTATGGTATTAGCAGTTGTATATTCTATATTATCATCCTTAATCGTTGCACTAACAGTTGTTCCACTTATGGCTTTTTTACTACTCAAAAAAACAAAGCATCGAAAGCCAAGTTCTTCATCACGATATGTCGCTACATTAAAGTGGGCTCTTTCTCATAAATTCATTATTCTACTTACTGCATTTTTATTATTTGTAGGATCAATTGCAGCTTATATATTACTACCGAAAGCAAACATAAAATCTGAAGACGACACAATGTTATCTATTAACATGACATTTCCAGCCGATTATAATGCTGAATCTCAAAAACAAAAAGCATTTGATTTTGAAAAGAAATTACTTTCTAATTCAGATATAACAGACGTTATTTTACGAATGGGATCTAGCGCAGAAGATGCACAATGGGGGCAAACAACTAAAAATAACCTCGCTAGTATATTCGTAGTCTTTAAAAAAGGTTCTGATATTGATCAATATATTAAAGAGTTAAAAAAGGAACATAAAACTTTTGAGCCTGCTGAACTTGATTATATAAAAACAAGTTATTCAAGCTCTGGCGGCGGCAATAACTTACAATTTAACGTAACAGCTACTAACGAAGCGGATTTAAAAGAGGCGGCTACTATCGTTGAAACAAAACTAAAAAGCATGGATGATCTTTCTAAAGTAAAAACAAATTTAGAAGATTCTAAGAAAGAATGGCAAATTCATATTGATCAAACAAAGGCTGAACAACTAGGTTTAACACCAGAAATAGCTGCGCAACAAGTAGCATTCCTTATGAAGAAATCACCTATTGGCGAAATTACAATTAATAATGAAAAAGCTACTATTATGATAGAACACAAAAAAGAAAACATTAATAAACAAGAAGATATTTTAAATACAAACATACTATCACCTATTAATGGACCAATACCTTTAAAAGACATCGCAACTATTTCAGAAAAACAAACACAAACAGAAATTTTCCATAAAGACGGAAAAGAAACAATCCAAATTACAGCCGAAGCTTCAAATGAAGATTTGAGTAAAGTAAACACAGCAGTAAATAAAGCGATGACTGACTTAGATTTACCTGGTGGTGCAAAAGTAAATATCGCAGGAGCTACTGAATCTATGCAAGAGAATTTTACAGATTTATTCAAAATTATGGGGATTGCAATCGGGATTGTATATTTAATTATGGTTATCACCTTCGGGCAAGCACGTGCTCCTTTTGCAATCCTATTCTCCTTACCATTAGCTGCTGTCGGTGGTATTTTAGGATTAATCATTTCACGAACACCTGTTGATGTAAATTCCTTGATCGGCGCATTAATGTTAATCGGGATTGTTGTTACAAACGCTATTGTATTAATAGAAAGAGTCCAACAAAATCGGGAACATGGAATGGAAACTAGAGAAGCCTTACTTGAAGCAGGTTCTACTAGACTACGCCCAATTATTATGACAGCTATTACAACAATCGTTGCTATGCTCCCACTCCTATTTGGCCAATCCCAAGCAGGAAGTATGGTATCAAAAAGTTTAGCCGTCGTTGTCATCGGCGGTTTGGCAGTCTCAACTGCTCTTACATTAGTAGTCGTTCCAGTTATGTATGAACTATTAGATAAAATCGGGAGAAAAAGACGCTCTCGTAGGAAAATAAGCACTTCTACAGAAACACCTGATATTTAAAAACAAAAGGCGTTATCTTCACAAATGAAGATAACGCCTTCTCTCTATTTAGTCATATAATCCATCATTTTTCCCACATATCGCTCTATAGGTTTACTAGAATCCACAATAAGGTATTCATTATTTGAAGGTCTTTTACTACCATTTAACCACTTTTTAAAACCTACTTCCGACTCCACCTTTTCAATTTGACTGATCATACGCTTACGTGTTTGCAGTCTCCTATTAATCTCTTCCATATCATTAAGATAACACTCAATATATTTATATTTCACACCATGTTTATTTGATAGTTCAATCCCTTTTTCAACCATTCCCTCATATAAACACGGACTATCCAATATAACACTATGCCCTTGTTCTAAATAAGAATCAATCAATACCCATTCGGCATCATACGCAAGCCCACCAACAATCGTTGATTCAATTCCTTTTACTTTTAATGATTTTAACAACGCGGATTTCAAAACATCATGATCTATAATTACAGCACCTGTTAATTTCGCTATATACTTAGAAACTGTCGATTTTCCTGACCCAGGAAAACCTGACATTTGCAGAAAAAACAAATTAAAACTCCTCTCTAAATTATATCTGTTCTTCTTTATAATTAATCAAAAATTCAACAATCATTACATCCATTCCTTCTATATTAAAATACAAAAGAACCCCCTACTTATAAATAGAGAGTTCTTCTTTATAATTTATGCCGCTTTTACCTTTTTCGTTGTTTTACTTTTTCTTTTCGTTCCTGTAAAGCGCTTGTGTAATATAGATGCTATCAAGCGTGAAATAACATTGAATAGTAATACCATAATAATTAATACAGCTGCAGATTTTGTCGCAATCAACTTCGCATCTGGAATAACTCCTTCAGAATTTAATTTCCAAATGTGAACCGCTAATGTTTCAGCTGGTCTAAACGGATTTAAAGGATGCGCAGGACTTGAGAAATCCGCTGCTGAATTTAAAATCGGGGATGTTAAACCCGCTGTGTAAATTAATGCTGCCGCTTCCCCAAATATACGACCCGCCGCTAAAATAATCCCTGTAATAATTTGTGGTAATGACGATGGGATAATAATACGAGCGATTGTTTGCCACTTCGTTGCACCTAATCCAAGACTTGCCTCTTTTACATTCTGAGGAACTTCTGAAATCGCATTTTCACAAACACGCGTTAAACCTGGTAAATTTAAAATAGTTAAAGCAAGAGCACCACCCATTACTGTGTATCCCCAACCTGTCATTGTAACGAACACTAACAAACCAAATAAACCAACAACAATAGAAGGTAAAGACGCCATCGTCTCTATACATAGACGAACAAAATTTAAAAAACGTCCTTGTTTTGCGTACTCTGCTAAATATATTCCAGCACCTAATCCAAGAGGAATAGATATAATAAGCGTTATAACAAGCATGTAGAATGAATTGAATAACTGCGGACCAATCCCACCACCAGCTCTTGTATTGCTTGGTTCTCCAAACAAGAAATTAGGATCCCAAAATCCCCATCCCTTTTGTAAAATCTCAAATACTAAGAACACTAGCAAAGCTACAACTAAAGCCGCAACCGCATAAAAGATACCTGTCCAAACTTTATTTACCGTTCTTGCATTCATTATTATCGCTCACCTCTTTGCCCAATCGCTCGAATTACTAAAATAAACAGGAATGAAATAACAAGTAAAATCATCGCTAAAGTCCATAGCGCATTGTTCCAAGCAGTTCCGTTCAATGTATTCGTCATGTCCATTGTTAAAATACCAGTTAACGTCGCTGTCGGACTATATATTCCTTCTGGTAATTTAATCGTATTCCCGATTACCATTTGAACCGCTAACGCTTCACCGAAAGCACGCGCTAAGCCTAAAACAACACCTGTTAAAATCCCTTTTTTCGCAGCAGGAACAATCACTCGGCTAATCGCTTGCCATTTCGTTGATCCTAGACCATAAGAAGCTTCTAAATAATCAAATGGAACAGAACGTATTGCATCAGAAGCGATACTAGCAATAGTAGGTAAAATCATAATACTTAATACAACAATACCTGCAATTAAACTAAAGCCTACTCCCCCAAACGAATCACGTAATAGCGGTACTAAAATCGTAACCCCTAATAATCCGTATACAACCGAAGGAATACCAACTAACAATTCTAGAACAGGCTTCAATACTTTATTTCCAAACTTTGGCGAAATTAAATTCATGAATATAGCAAGAGCTATAGCAATTGGTGCACTAATAATAACCGCACCTAACGAAACCACCGTTGAACCTACAATGAAAATTAAAGCCCCGAAGGATCCTTGATCAGCATTTGGATTCCATTTTGTCGATGTTAACATCTCAGTAAATGAGATACCACTTTGTGTAAAAGATTGAATACCTTTCCCACAAATAAACGCAATAATAGCTAATGTAATTAAAACTATAAAAATACCACAAAACGTAACAAGTGATCTTCCTATATATTCACTTTTCACGTAATTAATTTGTTTTTTCCCCTTCATCACAGGACAGACCCCACTTCACAGATTGAAATGAACAGGACTGGCCTTGCAGCCAGCCCCATAAAATTTTATTACTTATTTAATTTAGACATTGGAATGTAGCCCATATCTTCTACTTGCTTTTCAAAATCTTTACCTTTTACATAATCGATGTAAGCTTTCGTCGCTTCCTTCGCTTCACCTTTTGTTACCATATATTCGTAAGACCAGAATGGATATTTACCAGACGCGATGTTTTCAACTTTCGGTTCAGCACCATCAATTTTCACTGTTTGTAGTGCGCCTTTTTTCTCGCCCACCATGTAAGACATTGCTAAATAGCTCACCGAACCAGGAGTAGAGTTAATCGCTTGCTCTACTGCACCGTTAGAATCTTGTGTTGTACCAGTTCCATCATTAATTTTCGCGTCTTTCATAATCGTTTTTTCAAATGTAGCACGTGTACCAGATGAAGCTGGACGATTAATCACATTGATTTTTTCATCTTTTCCGCCAACTTCTTTCCAATTTGTTACTTTTCCAGTGAAGATATCTTGTACTTGTTGCATTGTTAAGTTATCAACTTTTACATCTTTATTTACGACAAGAGCGAATGCAATACCCGCTACCTTGTTATCTACTAATTCTTTCGCCTTTTCAGCATCTTTTATTTTATCTCCGGATGGAACATCTGAATTACCAATTTGTACTGCACCAGATGCTACTTGGTTAATCCCAGTTCCACTACCGCCACCTTGAACTTGAATAGAAACTTTTGAATTTTTCTCCATGAATTTCTTTCCAGCTTCCTCCGCAAGAGGTAGAAGAGCTGTAGAACCAGCCGCTGCAATCGTACCTGATAATTCTTGTTTTGTATTATCGCTTCCTTTAGCAGTGTCTTTACTAGTTGTATCTTCTGCTTTCCCACAACCAACTAATGCTCCTGCTACCACTAAAGCTGCTAAAGAAAATTTAATACCTTTTTTCATAACCATGTCTTGTACCCCCATTTGGATTATCACTTTTCGAATTCATTTTCTTTCGAACACAAATTCATTGTAGGACAACAATATTATGTGAGTGTTAAGCAATTTTTAATTTTAAGTAAATGACGATAATAATCTTTAAAAGCTAGAAATCCCAACATTTATAATTAAATAACCCAACAAAAACCACACTAACTACGCTGCAATGTAAATATATTCTTAACAATGTAAATTCAATGTAAATGTTTTTCTCTCTTTTTCCCTTTTCGTTAAAGTTACATTTACAATTCCGCTGTATTTTGTAATTTTTACACACCTAATTTATGCACATTAAAAATAATTTCAGTAATATTTTTTAGTACAACTAAATAAATTGGAACAATTCTAAAAATAAATGAATATTTTTAAAGTACTAATTGACAACATAATCCAATGTAGTCTACTATATTACTAACAAAAAGTTTACCTTAGGAAACTTTTTAAACTCAAACTAAAAATATAGAGATGAGGTAACTTTTATGGTATCGGCTAATATAAAACCACTTTCCGAATTTAAAATAGGAGAGTTTGTACAAATTGAGAAGATACAATTAGAAGGAACTATGAAACGACGCTTATTAGATTTGGGATTTATCCCGGGGGCGACGATTAAAGTATTGCAACGCAGTCCACTTGGAGATCCGGTCGCTTATCAAGTGAGCAACACAACTATTGCACTGCGCAAAGAAGAAAGCTCCCTTATTTTCGGGGTATTAATAGGAGATGATTTCAGATGAGCAAACATCGTATCGCTTTAGCTGGTAACCCGAATACAGGGAAAAGTACATTATTTAATACTTTAACAGGCTTAAAACAACATACTGGAAACTGGACGGGAAAAACTGTTTTAAAAGCTGAAGGAGAATATGAACATAACGGAAGTAATTATACATTAATAGATTTACCGGGAACTTACTCACTATACTCAAATTCCGCAGACGAAGAAGTAGCGAGGGATTATATTATATTTGAAAAACCAGAAGTAACTGTAGTTGTTATAGACGCAACTGCTATGGAAAGAAATTTAAATTTAGCACTCCAGGTGATGGAGATGACAAATAATGTAGTCATTTGCATTAACTTAATTGATGAAGCCCAGAAAAAAGGCATCCTTATTGATGAAAAGAAATTAGCAAAATCACTTGGTGTGCCTGTCGTTAAAATTTCAGCACGTAACCGAGTAGGTATTGGTCATTTGCTAAATGTTATTGCAAAAGTAGCAAATAAAAAACTAATTCCAGCACCAATTAAAATTACTTACAGCGAAAAAATCGAAAATATGATTCAGGAATTAGAACCACAAATTTATAAAGTGTTCGGTGATACGTATCCAGCACGTTGGATTGCGTTACGTATATTAGATGGAGATAAAAATTTCTTAACTACACTTCAAAAACACCATAATGAACCACTTGTAAGGGAGGTCGTAATTAATGGAATCTCACTCAGCCAGTAAAGCTCTTCCATTAGACTATATTATTCAACATGCACAAACACTTTCAAAAGAAGATATACGAGATGATATAGTCGGAGATATTTACCGAACATCTGCAAGCATATGTAAAGAATCCGTCCAATATACAAATACTGATAAATTATATCGTTCCGAAAAACTAGATAAAATTTTCACATCTCCAATCTGGGGATTCCCAATTATGCTCGGTATTTTATCTATTATTTTTTATCTTACAATTGCAGGCGCTAACGTACCATCTGATATGATTGCCGAATTCTTCGGATGGGCCGAAGGATATTTAACATCTTGGTTCCAAGCTGCGCATGCACCTGAATGGTTACATGGCATTTTAATACTTGGTTTGTTCCGTGGTATCGGTGCTGTTATTAGCGTTATGTTACCACCTATGGCAATCTTTTTCCCTATGTTCGCGCTATTAGAAAACTACGGATACTTACCACGTGTCGCGTTTAATATGGACCGCTTATTCAAACGATCCGGCGCACACGGGAAACAATCTTTAACAATGGCAATGGGATTTGGTTGTAATGCAGCAGCCATTATGTCAACACGTATCATTGAATCACCACGTGAACGTATGCTAGCAATTTTAACGAACAACTTCGTTCCTTGTAACGGTCGCTGGCCTATGTTAATTTTAATGGCTTCACTATTTATGGCTGCTGGTTATACAGGCAGTATGCAAACATTGGTTACTGCTGGCGTTGTAGTCGGAATGGTTGTAATTGGTGTTATTATGACATTAACTGTTTCTTGGGTACTATCAAAAACAGCCTTAAAAGGGGTTCCAACTCACTACACACTTGAGTTACCTCCGTACCGCAAGCCAAAAGTTTGGAATACAATTGTTCGCGCAACACTCGATAAATCAATCTATGTTTTAAAACGAGCTATAGTTGTTGCTGCCCCTGCGGCTGCATTAACTTGGTTACTTGCTAACATTTTTATTGGTGACACAAGCTTACTTATGTATTTTGTAAACTTCCTAGATCCATTTGCTAAAATGTTAGGACTTGACGGCTTTATTCTAGCTGCATTCATTCTTGGACTACCCGCTAATGAAATTGTAATCCCAATTTTATTAATGTCTTACTTATCAACTGGGGCCTTAACTGAAATAGATGATTTTAATCAAATTAAAAATCTATTCCTAGAAAATGGTTGGACTTGGTTAACAGCGTTAAACACAATGTTGTTCTCACTTCTTCATTTCCCGTGCGGAACAACACTAGTTAACATATACAAAGAAACAAAAAGTGCAAAATGGACATTCTTATCGTTTGCAATCCCTACCGTTATCGCCATTGTTGTTACATTCCTCTCTACACAATTGGTACATTGGTTAGGGCTTGTATAAAGCAAAGCATACATAGAAGGTATCCCCCTTCACATATGCTTTGCACGAAAGAAACCTGAAATTATTCAGGTTTCTTTTTTTGCACATCAGTATTCCACGGCTGTGCTCCATACGTTGTGAGTTTTTTATGAATAAAATATATAGTTCCTGGAAGAACTGCCATTAATATCGTGCAACTAATTCCTAATCCAGTAAACAACTTTCATCACCTTATTTCACTCTTTTCGGTAAAGCTGAACCTGAATGTTCAATTGTTGGATGAACATGAACAGTAATTTCAGCATTACTAAAGTAATTTTCGCCTTGATCCCAATTCTTACTTATTTTTGTCCATTCTTTATAATTATGTCGCTTATACACTTCCCCTAACTCTAATACATCTACCTTATATTTTTTTTGAACAAGCTTAATCGATTTTTGAATACGCTCCTCCATTTCTTCCGATATATCCTTCTCTAAACTCTTTTCATTCAAAACCTTTTTATGATCACTAAAGTGCAACTCAGCTATTGTACCTTCCAGAAATAAATGAATATTAAATTTCGGTTTTGTAGCATTCGTTGTGGATACTTTAATTTTTCGACGTAACTTATGAATTTCATATGTAATAAGTTGATTCTTTTTACGGATGGTAAAAAAACCTCCAATTTTTTTACCTATTATATAATTCATCCCTACTGTTTCTTCCCCACTCAAATTGCCTACACACTTATTATCCTTTCCACGAAACAATGCTGCACCGTTCATTTGTACTCCTTGTTTTGTTAGTTCCAGAATAGGTAATACAAAACTTCGGTTAGAGATCATCTTTTCCTGCACCTCACCAATTCTTGCAGCCTCAATCATTTGGGCATTTTTCGGAGGGTGTTCAGCTAACATATCAATATACTGCGCCGGTAAATTTTCAGGCTTGGCACTTTGTTTTAAAATAGCTTCGGCATTTTTATTAGAAACGAACAAACGAATATTTCTTCTCATCTCATGATCGCGAATATATACATCTAACGTATTTTGTAAAATGTATGGATGTGAAAGTAATTCTTCAGAGAAAATAATCACCTGTATATGAGGGAAAAATAATGTACGACTAATTTTTTTGGCGATTATTCTTATTTGTTCAAATACACTATCTGCTTTTGCACTAACATTAATATAATTTTCGCTATCCCCACCCCCTTGTCCACCCTGTTGAGACAATTTACTGGGGAGTACCATCTGATAGGTCCCTTTCATAATTGGATTCGCTTTCTTCTCCTTCACAATATCGTAAGCCGCTCCTACTACAAATCCTCTTTCTTCTATCTCTTCTAACTCAGAACACCCACTCATAAATCCAGTTAAAGCCATAACCATTATAATTTTAAGAAGGTGTTTCATTTCCACCATTCCTTCTTTTTATTTTATATACAATCAAAACGAGCAAAGGAGCTAACAAAACAAACCCCATATCTATCCAAGCTAAATAAGTCCCATAACTTGATAAAGTATTCAAACTACTAGGTATCATATTCACCATAAAAATAATAGGGGCACTTACGAAAATAAAAATTTGTTTCTTCACTTTCGGAAACATAGCACAAAACAATAAAGATGCGACGTCATAATACATTGCTGTAGTGTTATAAATAGTAATAATCCAAGTCGTAAAAAAAATCGCATCAAACCTTTCTAAAAATCCTCCACCAATTTCAATTTCTTTCCCTAATTCAATTGTTGGATATGTCAATCCACGTGTTGTCATATAAGTAAAAACACTAATACAAGTTACATAAATTAAAATGTATGACAGCACGTTTACCATCACCGCTTTCGCGACTGCCATTGGCGCTTTTTTCGCTGTCTTATCATTCAGCAAAACCGCATAAAATAACGCTACTTCAAATCCAATAAACGTAAAAATAGAATTTTTAACTCCAACAGCATATTGACTTACTTTCGTTTGAAAAGCTGGTAGTAAATTATTTATTTCCATTAAATTTATATTCAATAAAGAAAGAAGTACTATCGCAATTAAAACAATAGGTAAGAATAAAACATTTAACCTTAATAAGGCTGCTCTTGATCCTGCTATTCCATAAATAACAACTAATAAGAAGAAGAAAGACAGTAGTTGTATTGGTGTATCACTAAATAAATACGTTTGAGAAATAACTGAAATCATTCGCGATTCATATGCTGTCAAAGCAGCAAACGTTAATACTAAAATACTACTAATTGTGTATGCAACAGGCTTCGTCAAATGCGCACTCGTATATTGAACAAAATTTTGTTTTGGAAATAAGATAGCCACTCTCGTCACAAACCAGCCTAAAACTGCGCAGATCAATCCACCCAAAAGCAAGATAATCCAACCGTCCGAAAATAAAGTTTGGTTAGCGATATCTCTTGGCATAGACAATGCCCCTATACCAATAATGGTCGATGATACCGCAAACCCAATTTCACGAGATCCAATCTCTTCATCGCCATACTCAAATGGTTTCACTTATTTTCGCTCCTTTGGACGTATTGTAGAATCTTTTGTTTGTAAGTACTCTGGTCTATCTTTCAACATCGATTTTGGCATGCGAATAAATTCTTCTTTCCAATCTTTATAAAATGCAGGAGCAATTGGAGTTGTATACGGTATACCAACACTTGTTAAATTTGTAATATGAATAGCAAGTGCGATCAGAGCTAGAATGATCCCATACAACCCAAAAGCCGTTGCAGCTAATACAAAGACGAAAAGTAAAATTCGGAACGTAATCGTAATACTATATACAGGAAGCGAAAACGTAGCAATCGCAGTAACTGCAATAATAATAACTAAAAACGGATTTACAATCCCTGCATTTACCGCAGCTTCTCCAATTACAAGACCTCCTACAATCCCTATCGTTTGTCCCATCGGTTTCGGCAATCGGATTCCAGCTTCTCGTATTAATTCCATAGTCAAGGCCATCATTAACGTTTCAATATATGCTGGAAATGGAACACCTTCCCTCGCACCTGCAATTGAATAAGCCAGTTTAGAAGGAATAAGTCCTTGATGATAAGATACAAGTGCTACATACATAGCTGGTAACAAAACCGCAATTATACCTGAACCCATACGTAAAAATCTTAATAACGTTCCAATCACCCAGCGCTCGTAATGATCTTCTACAGATTGAAAAATATCAACAAACACAAGTGGTGCAATAAGAGCAAACGGGGATCCGTCTACTAAAATGGCCGCCTTCCCTTTCGCTAATGAGGCTATAATATTATCAGGCCTCTCTGTATTCAAAAACTGTGGAAATGGGGATAAATTATTATCCTGAATTAATTGTTCAATCGTACCTGTTTCCAAAACGACATCTGTCACTATTGATTGAAGACGGCGATCTAACTCTTTTACAATGTGAGGATTAATAATATCCTCTATATATACTAGGGTTACTTCTTTCTGCGATCGCTTCCCCATAATATAAGATTGGAACCTCAACTTTGGATCGCGTAAACTGCGTCGGATTAACATTTTATTCACATTAATATCTTCATTTAATCCAACTCTCGGTCCGCGTATTAAATCTTCTGTCACTGGTGGTTCTAAACTTCGCTTCTCCCAGGCCCTACTATTAATAACGATAGCGGTTTGAATATTATCAATTAATATAACTGTATCTCCCGCTAATATCGCATTCATAATATCTGGAAACTTCGTCTTTACACCCACTTCTGCGATAGAAATAAAACGATCCAATAACGTTTGAACAACAGCTTCCTCATTTATAATTTCTTCGTATTGCAGTGTGCGAATGACATATTTATAAACATTATCCTTATCTGTCAATCCACATAAAAACACAACCGCACAACGTGTAAAACTCCCAGCAAGAGCAACTTCTCTAATTGTTAAATCATTAGGTGAACCTAACTCATCCCTAATTTCTTTCATAACTTCAAATAAGTTACCTTCAAGCTCTAACAATTTCCCCACCTAGCTTCCTTTTCAACAAGTTTTTAGTTAGATTCCGCTAATAGAAGGAAATATATACAAAAAAAGAGCTATCTCTTTTCAAAGATAGCTCTAATAAAGTAAAACTTTAATCAACCCTCACCAATCGGGCTTTTACGGACAGTTTAATCCCCACCTAACTTCTTTGCTTCCGCTGAATTTTGAGGTGGGGGTCTTACTGCCCGTTAATGCAGGATAAACGAATTACTTTTCTACTATTATAGTGTTTTTCTTTATAAATACACCTTTTGTAAATCCACTAACTACAAACATCACAATTATATTAATTAACAATGCGACTATACCTACATTCAAATCTTTTATATACTGCGGGAAACTCGGAAACATCGTGGCTATAGTTGAACCAGATAAGGTAATATATGCGACCACTAATAGCCCAACTCCCATTCCTGCAATCGCCCCTTGCTTCGTAATAATTTGACGTGGAAACAAGCTACATACAAGTGCAGGGAAAAGTTGCGTAACGATACTGTATCCCATTAATAGAAGTGCTCCTATTGTTTCTCCTCCCTTAAATGTAAATAAAACTGCCACGAGCGTTACTACAGGCACAAATAATTTTGCCATCTTAGCAACTTGTCTATCTGAAGCAGACGGGACTATCGTTCGGTAAATATTTTTTGCTAACAGTGTAGAAGCCGCCATAACAAGCATAGACCCTGGAACCAATGCCGTTAATACTCCCGCACTACCAATAATTCCAATAAACCAAGGATCAAAAGTTTGTAAAGCAAGACGGAATAACGAAAGATCTACATCCGCTCCCTTTAACCCAGGAACTTGCAATATAGCAGCAAATCCTGCAAAAAATACGAAAAGTAAAACTAAAGAATACAATGGCATAATTGCTGCATTTTTACGAAATACTTTTTCATTTTTTGCAGAAAAAGCAGAAGCAAATGTATGAGGCCACATATAAAAACCGAGGGCCGTTAATATAATAGTAGAAACAAACCAAGAAATACTCATTCCTTCTTCAGGTAAAGATAAAAATCCCGGTTTCGCTGCCTCTACAGCCTCAAACATCGGCTGAAATCCTCCATAATAATGATACGGCAAATATATACCTAAAAACATAACGATAAACAGTATCATAATATCCTTCAAAGCAGCCGTCCAAGCCGAACCATGTATACCTGAAACCATTACATATATAGTTATAACAATAGCACCGATCCATACTGCAACAACAGGTGACACCCTTCCGTAAGAAGCTTCTGAAACGATAATTCCCAGTCCTTTTAACTGTAAAACAAGATATGGGATGATGGAAACAACACCAACAATCGAAACAATAAGTCCAAGCGCTTTACTTCTATATTTCTTCGCAAAAAAATCCGACTGTGAAACAAGGTTATGCTCTTTCGCATACTTCCAAATGGGTGGCAATAAAAAATACGATAAAAGATAAGCTAAAGCACCATATCCCAAAATATAAAAGGTAGGTGCTCCTTTACTATACGCCCAGCCGCTTCCCCCTAAAAATGTAAACGTCGTATAAATTTCACCTGCCATAAGGAGAAAAACAAAAATAGTGCCAAATCCTCTTCCTCCAACTGACCATTGTTCTAAATTCATATCTTTTCCATGTTGTGCCCGAATCCCTAAAAATAGTGCGAGAAACAAAAATAAAATAATGATAAGTAATGCAGTCATTTTACATCCTCCTTATTAGCAGGATCAAACACGTACACAAGCCACATACAAAAAGATGTAATAAACACTGATAATAATACCCAAAATAATAAAAATGGCATCCCTAATACGTAAGGAGTAACTGAATTCGCAAATATTGGCCCAACTACTAAACAAAGAACTGGGATAAGCGCTAGAATGTGTATTTTCTTCATCTCATTCTCCTTTACTTATAAAGTTCATAATGGCTGATACAAAGACTTCCACTCCAATCGGTAATGCATCTTCGTCAATCGTAAAACGAGGGTGATGGTGAGGATATATAATACCTTTCTCTTTATTTCCCGCTCCGATAAAAAAGAATGTCCCCGGTGCCTTTTGTAAAAACGCTGAAAAATCTT
Organism: Bacillus cereus group sp. BfR-BA-01356; assembly: GCF_022663635.1. NCBI lineage: Bacteria > Bacillati > Bacillota > Bacilli > Caryophanales > Bacillaceae > Bacillus > Bacillus cereus group sp. BfR-BA-01356. The sequence continues at coordinate 16,139 of NZ_JAKUFX010000115.1, forward strand.
CTCCAGCCATCGTCGGCTGTAAACGAACAACCCTATCCCTTCCATAAAGTTGTAATGCCGTTTGTTCAATAAGCTCTGTAGCTTCATAATCATTTACAACTGGTCGATATCCATATTCATATGAAAATGTATATTTCGCTCCGTAAGATTCCGTAATATGCTTCACAATCCGCTCAATCTTCTTCTCTGTTTCACCTCGTAATTCATGTCTTAAACTTCTTACTGTCCCTTCAATCTCGGCTTGCTCTGGTATTACATTATGAGTTGTCCCAGCATGAAATTGCGTAACAGATATTACGAGAGAATCTAATGGATTCGTGAGGCGAGATACAATTTGCTGAAGTTGCGAAACGACTTGTGTTCCGATTGCAATACTATCCATCGTTTCATGAGGGATTCCAGCATGTCCACCTTTTCCCTCTATCTTAATTTTAAAAACATCCGGTGCAGCCATTGCAGGACCATAAATAACACCTATTTTCCCAACCTCTAACGACGCCCAAAGGTGAGCACCAATAATATAATCCACACCTTCCATTACACCTGCAGCAACCATCTCCTCTGCACCACCAGGAAAATTCTCTTCAGCATGTTGGAATAGAAAACGAATCTCCCCTTGAATCTTCTCTCTTTCTTCTACCAACTTATGTACAACCCCAAGTAATATCGCTATATGTCCATCATGACCACATGCATGCATTACACCTTTATATGTAGAAATAAAATCAAACTCATTTTCTTCATGAATAGGAAGAGCATCCATATCGGCTCGAATCGCAACTGTTTTGCCCGGATGTTTACCTACTAACTTTGCCATCACACTATATTTAGTCGGCCGTGACACTTCTAAATATGGGAATTTCCGAAGTATATCGAACACAAACTGCGATGTTTTCTCTTCTTGAAAAGATAACTCTGGATACTTATGAAAATGCCTTCTCCACTCAACTAACTGATTTTTTGACAAAACAAGTTCCTTTGCAACATCCATTTCTCTTCTCCCCTTCTTCACCAAGTTAAATGTTATTATAACGTGAATTGTTAATTTTTAAAAGAATCTTCTGAATTTTCAGTGTTAATAAACCAAAAAGAAAAAGCCATCCCAAAGATGACTTTTTCATTATTATAAAATAGTAATTGCTTGTTTTCCCATTTGCTCCCAAGCTTTCTCAAATTCTGCTCGCGGAACAGCCAAACGTGGATTATTTTTAAGAGGATCATTTACATATACAAAGTTTTGATCATATCCAATTACTACTGCACTATGCTCATAATATGTAATTTTCACTTCGCCTGAACTCGTATTCCATGTTTCAAAACTACTTTCAGCTAGCGGCTTAAACGTCGTATTAATAATGACCCATACCGGAGAGCCAGAACTAATTACTTTATATATATCTTGCATGTCTCTACCTGTTAAATTAATTACTTTTTCAGGAACATATTTTTCTGCTAAATCAAAGATTGGTTTATTGTATACACCATACCCAGGCTCTGCCTTTGTATAAATATTTCCCACAAATCCCTCGTAAGGGTTTCCATGCAAACCATTTTGTTCAAATGGAACACGATGAATTTCGCTAGCAAGTTGCATCTTATCTACTTGTACACCTTTATATTGCAGCAACATAGCTAAACTTGTCACTTCACACCCTCTAGGTAATTCTGGTAATTGTTTAATAAACGGAACATCTTCAATCATAGCTGCTTCTTTCATTTCAGATAGAAACTCTAAGCGTAGAACTTGCGCCTTTTGCATGATTTTATCTTTTCCTATAAAAAATGCAGCAGCAAGTATAATCCCAAAAACAAAAAGATATTTTAACTTTTTCATTATAAACAAAACTCCATTAATTATTATTTTACAGATACACCTCTTATCATTGTACCCTTCTTCTTACTAGTTTGCTAGAAAGATCATGTGAATTATCGATCATAGAATTAATTATAAAAATTCTAATTATTTTTAATAAAAAGAAAAATAAATATACATTTACAGAATATTTTGCTAAAATCAAAATTGTTAACATAGTGAAGATATCACCATGTTAACAAACATTCTTAGAGTATTTAGTCATAGTTCGTTTTTTTACATACTCCATTCATTTCATAGCAAATAAACCGAGTGTGTGTTGCATCCCATGCCCATCAACTTAAAAATCTTCACTACCCCCAAGTGTAAAAAAACGTTATTCTTTCTAAAAAAGCTAGACTAGAAAGGATGACGTTTTCTTATGAATCTC
>NZ_JAKUFX010000116.1:0-18307 GCF_022663635.1 Bacillus cereus group sp. BfR-BA-01356
TGGAACTGAGCCGAAGATTAAGTTTTACTTTGGTGTAAAAGATAGTTCTTTACAAAATAGTGAACAAAAGTTACTTACTATTAAAGAAGACATTATGAATCGTTTATAATAAATTTTAGAAGAGTTCGGTTGAATATCGAACTCTTCTTTTTTATGAACAAATTTCAAACTATAAAATCCACTGATTCACTAATCCACCAATATGCTATGATAAATACACTAAGTTAGTAATATATCGTTTGTAAAGGATAAAAGAAACAGGTGAAATAGATGAATAAAAGACAACAAGAAATTTTACAAGTTTTATTATCTGAGTCTAATGAGTATTTGTTAGTGAAGGAGCTTGCTGATAGGGTAGAATGTTCGGAGAAGACGATTCGTAATGATTTTAAGGTGATTGAGGGATATTTAGAGAAGTATTCAGATGCACTTCTTATTCGGAGACCGGGTTTAGGTGTCTGTTTAGAAATTAAGGATTATGATAAGTCCAGTTTGTTCAATAAATTATATGCTGTAAAACAGGATGTAGGCTATGCATCAGACGAGGAGAGAGTGTTGCAAATTGCGTATAGCTTGTTGATGAATGTTAAGCCGGTTACAGTGAAGGAGCTTGCTGAGCAGTATTTTGTTAATAGAGCTACGGTTAAGAAAGATTTAGATAGAATTGAAACGTGGCTTGAGGAACTAGGGTTAGATTTAATTGTAAAGCAAAGGATAGGATTAACGGTAGGGAGCGATGAGAGAAGTAAGAGGGAGGCATTAGCTAAACTATCAGATTTAATTAATAATCGTGAATTAATGAATCAATTTATTAAAAAGCAATTTTTGTATCATGAAATTGAGTTTGTAATGACTGAATTGAAAGCGTTACAACAAAGATATGGTACGTTTTTTACAGACGATACGTTAGAGAACCTTTTATTACATACATTAATCATGGTGCGGAGGATGAAGTTAAAACAACCAATTTCAATGTCTAAAGATGATTTGAACTTTGTGCAGGAGACGAAAGAGTATGGGTGGACATTAGATTTTTTAACAAGGTTAGAGTTTGTATTTACGGTTCATTTTACTGAGGAAGAGGTAGCTTATTTAGCCATTCATATTTTAGGTGGAAAGTTTCGCTATCAAGATGGATGGGAAAGAAGTAAGTTAAATGTGAGTAGTCCTGTGCTTTCACAAATTGTATCGTATTTAATAGATCGTATGTCTAGGTTGAATGAAATTGATTTCGAGAAGGATACGTATTTATTAGAGGGATTGCAGATGCATTTGTATACGACATTAAATCGTTTGCAGTATAATCTTTCTGTCTCGAATCCGATGCTTCATGAAATTAAGCGAATGTATCCGTATATGTTTGATATGTTAATTCATGAGCTGGATGATATTAATAAATTATTAAGTCTACAAATCCCTGAGGAAGAAGCAGCCTATCTTACTTTACATTTTCAGGCGGCAATGGATCGTTTGAGTGATAAAAAGGTATCGAAAAATGTAATTATTGTTTGTCATATGGGAATAGGGATGTCGCAATTATTACGGACAAAAATCGAAAGGAAATTCCGGTATGTCCATGTGATGGATTGTATCGCAAAGTCCGATTTAGAAGGATACTTAATGAAAAATAAAAAGGTAGAGCTTATTATTTCTACGATAGATCTCCCGCCGTTAAATATCCCTCACTTTGTTGTATCTCCTTTATTAGAGCGGAGTGAAGAAAGTAAGTTAGAGGATTTTATGAAGAAATTAGATGAACTACCGTCTAACGGAAATAAGGACTTTGTGTTATTGAATTACACAACGCCTTTTTTAGTCTTTTTACAACAAGAAGTAGAACATCGATACGAATTAATTGAAAAATTGGCGAGATCTCTTTATGAAAAGGGATATGTAGAGAAAGAATATATTGAAAGTGCGATTGTTAGAGATAGAATGTCAGCAACAACAATTGGTGCAGGGGTTGCCATTCCGCACGGAAGTCCTAAGCTAATTAAACAATCCGCAATTGCAGTGGCTACGCTTAGGGAGCCGTTGGATTGGGGAGTAGAGAAAGTATCGCTCGTATTTATGTTAGCAGTTAAGAGTGATGGTAAGGAAGTTACGAAGCAGTTATTTCATGAGTTGTCTTTTATAAGTGAACAACCTGTTTTTGTACAGAAACTTATAAAGGAAACCAATATAATGAAGTTTTTATCTTATTTAAGATATGAATAGGTAAGGCGAGAAGCCTTACTTTTTTGATTTCTTCGGTAAAATAATGTTTTTTCCGGAAGTTACGGTAAAAAAGAAAACTTTTATGAAGCAAATATTGATATATATTATTTGTAGGCGCTTACATAATGGTAAGGAGGATTAAAATGAAAGTATTAGCGATTACATCGTGTCCAAATGGGATTGCCCATACGTATATGGCTGCAGAAAACTTGCAAAAAGCAGCGGATAAATTAGGGATTAAAATGAAAGTTGAAACACAAGGTGGTATAGGTGTTGAAAATGAACTTACTGAGCAAGAGATTCGTGAAGCAGATGGCATCATTATAGCTGCGGATCGAGTAGTAAATAAAGATAGATTCATAGGTAAAAAGTTATTAGTTGTAGGAGTTAAAGATGGTATTCGTAAACCAGAGGAACTTATTCAAAAAGTAGTAGATGGTAATGTTCCTGTGTATCATTCGGATGTGCAAAAAACAGGAAATGATTCACAAGGAAAAAAACAAAACCCTATATACCGTCATTTAATGAATGGTGTATCATTCATGGTTCCTTTCATAGTTGTTGGGGGATTATTAATCGCAATTGCATTGACACTTGGCGGCGAAAAAACTCCTGGTGGTTTAGTAATACCAGAAGGATCTTTTTGGAAAACAATTGAGCAAATAGGTGGAGCTTCATTTGCATTCATGGTGCCAATTTTAGCTGGTTATATTGCGTATAGTATAGCTGATAAACCTGGACTAGTTCCTGGTATGATTGGCGGATATATCGCAGCAACGGGAAGTTTTTATGGTAGTGAGAGTGGGGCTGGCTTCCTAGGTGGAATTATCGCAGGTTTCTTAGCTGGTTATGTAGCTCTGGGAATTAAAAAGTTAAAAATGCCAAAAGCAATTCAACCAATTATGCCAATTATTATTATTCCGGTATTTACATCACTTATTGTAGGTTTAGCGTTTGTGTTTATTATTGGTGCTCCTGTAGCGCAAGTATTTGAATCGTTAACAGCTTGGTTATCTGGTATGCAAGGTTCAAGTTCGATTCTTTTAGCCTTAATTTTAGGTGCAATGATTTCATTTGATATGGGTGGTCCAGTAAATAAGGTGGCATTCTTATTTGGTTCCGCAATGATTGGAGAAGGAAATTATGAAATTATGGGACCGATTGCAGCAGCAATTTGTATTCCGCCAATTGGGATGGGACTTGCTACATTTATAGGAAAGAGAAAGTTCCAAGAGTCGGAAAAGGAAATGGGGAAAGCCTCATTTACGATGGGCTTATTCGGTATTACAGAAGGAGCTATTCCTTTTGCAGCGCAGGATCCATTACGTGTTATTCCAAGTATTATGGCTGGTTCGATGACAGGTGCTGTTATTGCAATGATTGGTAACGTAGGGGATAGAGTAGCACATGGTGGACCAATTGTTGCGGTACTAGGAGCTGTAGATAACGTGTTTATGTTCTTTATTGCTATTATTGCAGGTTCTCTTGTTACAGCGGTTATTGTGAATGTATTAAAGAAAGATATTTCAAAAGCTGAAGAAACACAGGAATTAAAAGAAATGAAAGAAGTGTCAGCAACAAAGGAAGTAGCAGAAGTTCAAGAGCAAGTAATAGAAAAGCAAGCTGAAAAGGTTGAAATTCAGAAATTAACAGATATAACGAGTCTGGAGCTAATTGATATTAATTTAGCAGGAGAGACACGTGACGATATTATTGATGAAATGATTGAGAAATTAAATGCTGTAGGTGTTTTACATTCTGATTCAGAGTTTAAGCAAGCAATTATGAGTCGCGAAGCAGAGAGTAGTACAGGCATTGGAATGAATATTGCGATTCCTCATGGGAAGTCGAATGCAGTAAAAAAACCGAGTGTTGTATTTGGAATTAAACAATCAGGGGTAGATTGGAAGAGTTTAGATAGAACGGATGCAAAATTAATATTTATGATTGCAGTTCCAAAAGAGAGTGAAGGAAATGAGCACTTGAAGATTCTTCAAATGCTTTCAAGAAAACTTATGGATGATAGTTATAGAGAGAGATTAATATCTGTCCAAACGAAAGAAGAAGCACATAAGTTATTAGATGACATCGTATAAAATGGAGGATTTTAATCATGACAGAACCGTTATTTTTTGCACCCATTTTTAAAGAAAGAATTTGGGGTGGTACGAAATTAACTTCTTTCGGATATGAAATACCATCAGAACAAACGGGAGAATGTTGGGCTTTTGCTGCGCATCAAAATGGACAAAGTGTAGTTAAAAATGGAAAGTATAAAGGCTTGTCTTTAGGACAATTGTGGAATAATCATCGAGAATTATTTGGGGATATTGAGGGGGATTGCTTCCCTCTTCTTACAAAAATTTTAGATGCAAATCGTGACTTATCTGTTCAAGTGCATCCAAATGATGAATATGCACGTATAAATGAAAATGGTGAGCTAGGAAAGACTGAATGCTGGTATGTCATTGATTGTAAAGAAGGTGCTGAAATTATTTATGGGCATCATGCAAAGACAAAGGATGAACTAGTAGAGATGGTGGAGCAAGAAGAGTGGGACAAGCTATTACAACGTGTAAAGGTGAAGCCAGGTGATTTCTTCTTTGTTCCAAGCGGGACTGTTCATGCAATTGGTGAAGGAATTTTAATATTAGAAACGCAACAAAACTCTGATACTACTTATCGGTTATATGATTATAATAGAAGAGATTCAGAGGGGAAACTGCGTGAACTCCATCTTGAGAAAAGTATGGAAGTAATAGAGACACCATTTGTTTCAATGCAACAATCTGTTCAATATGAAGAAATAGAAGATTTATATGTAACAAAATTTATTAAATGTCCTTATTTTTCAGTGGAAAAATGGGAATTAGATGGAGTGGTTAACTTAACGCAAAAAAATCCATTTCTTCTTTTAAGTGTAATAGATGGAGAAGGCGAGCTAATACACGGTACTGAAAAGTATCAATTGGAGCAAGGAGATCATCTCATATTACCAAGCGATTTTGGGGAATATAGGGTGGTAGGACGTGCTGAATTTATTATTGCGAGCGTATAAGAGATGAAATATAACAGGAGAGAGTATCGTCGACAAAATATGTTCGACAATACCCTCTCTTTTTTTATAGGATTTTTGCTATACTAAACTGTACTATAATACATGATGGAAGGAGGAGAATGATGAAAATACTTGTGGTTGATGATGAATCGAGTATTCGTAATTTGATTCGGATGCAGTTGGAGATGGAAGGTTATGAAGTATTGGCAGCGGCTGATGGGAGAGAAGCTTTAGAACGATGGAATGAAGGGCCGGATGTATTGATTTTGGATGTTATGCTTCCGGATACGGATGGGTATGAGTTGCTTCGTTTGTTCCGTGAGAGGGATAGGGATATTCCGGTGCTTATGTTAACGGCAAAGAGTCAGATGAATGATAAGTTGCTTGGCTTGCAGCTTGGTGCTGATGATTATGTGACGAAGCCATTTAATTATGCGGAGCTTATTCTTCGGGTTAAGAATATGGCGCGGCGTGTAAAGAAGACGGAGGTCGCTGTAAGTCATGAAGTAATTGAGGCTGGAGAGATAGTGATTTGTCCTAAGGAAAGAAAGGTACATGTGAGTGGACAAGAGATTCAGTTAACGTACCGAGAGTTTAATTTATGTCAGTTGTTTGTTTCAAATCCGCAGCGTGTGTTTATGAGGGATGAGTTGCTTGAGAAAGTATGGGGGTTTGAGTATATCGGAAATACGAGAGCAGTTGATATTATGGTGCAGAGACTTCGCAAGAAGCTTGGGACGAGCGGAGAATATATTAAGACAATTTATGGCGTTGGCTATAAACTGGATTGTTAAGTGGTGATGGTATGTCTTTAAAGCGAAATATGGTGTTCGGAATAGTTGGGCTGTTAATTCCGATTTTTGTTCTTTTATATGCAGTTGTTTATATTACGTTAGAAAAGAATATGTATCATAACGCAGCAGATTCTTTAGAAAAGTTAAGTGTAGAAGCACAAATTTATACGATGAATTATTTAGAGAAGGAAGCAGAAGTGGATACGCTTGGTCCGAATTCACTTTTAATTGCGTCGTATTTAGCAAAGCGTATGGATGTCCGTGTGCAGATGATCGGGAAGAATGGCGATGTTGTTGCAGATACACAAAAAGGAGCATTGCTTCACCGTAACATCGACATTGAGAGTTCCTTGAAGGGAAAGAAGTCTTATGTTTTTGAGGAGGCGGATCCAGCTCCTATTCTTTTGTTTTCAAGCCCAGTATATTATGGAAACGATGTCATTGGAAGTATTCGTTTTATAAATGAGTTAACGGGTGAGAAGGAAGTTTTAACAAATGTGAGTTGGACGTTCTTAATGACATCTCTTTGCCTAGTAGCTACCGGTATTTTCTTTGCGATTCGTTTGGCGAAGTCTCTTCATAAACCAATTGATCAGTTGAGACAAATGGCACAGAGGCTCGCGAATGGTGATTATAAGAGTAAGATTGAGTTAAATGAGTACGTAGAAATCGCTCAGCTTTCAGCATCTTTTAACGCGATGGCCGATGGAATTGAGCTGCATATTAAGCAATTGCAGGAGGAGAAAGAGAAGCAGAAAGATTTCCTAGACCGCATTACGCATGAGCTAAAAACACCGCTAACGGCAATTATCGGTTATGTTGATTTAATTCCGAAGTTACAATCGAAAGAAGATGTACAGGAAAGTCTTCGTTATGTGGCTGTGGAAAGTGAGCGGTTATTATCACTTGTAGAGGAACTGCTTAAGTCCTCGAAATATGGAACGAGTACGTTTGAAGTGTCTCCTACAGTTGTGAATATAAAGGAATTGGCAGAAGAAGCAGTTTCAATTGTGAAACCCCGTCTAAATCAGTTTGAAATTGAAGTGATAAATGAGTTAACAGATGTACATGTTGTGGCGGATTTTGATAAGACGAAGCAAATTTTCTTAAATGTACTTGATAATGCAATTAAGTATAGTGATGCTTCGCACATTCGTATGAATGTAATTGTGAATGAGCAGGAGGCGAAGGTTTTTGTTCATGATGATGGGATCGGTATAGATGAAATGGTGCTTGCAGAGTGGAATGAGTCTCCGAAAGGAAAAGCACTTCCTTCTAGTTACGGGAATGGGTATGGTTTGTATATTTGTCAGGAGATTATGAATAAGCAGGGCGGAAGCATGCGGATTGAGAGTAATGAAGAAATAGGTACTACAATATTCATTACATTTTTGCTTCCGAGAAGGATGGAAGATATAAAAAACTTGAAAGCGGTTAAATGATACATTTATGAAACAATTATGCGGTATTTTCGAAACAACGTTTTTTTATCTTGGAGGTAGGCAGAAATGAAAAGGCTATCATTTCAAATTCTTATGTTTGTCATTTGTATGATTGTTTCTCTTGTTTTGTTTTATGTTATGGAGAAGCAAATATATAATCGAATCAACATTGTAAATGATAAACAAGCCGTTTTACAAAGGGTGAATGAATCTCTTCCAATTGAAGTGAAAGTAAGACATGAAAAGTGGGGAGAAATCGTTGTAACGGATGAAGTTCGTTTGCATACGATTGTTTCATTCTTTGACCGAATTCGAATAGAGCCTGGGGACGTTAAGAGCCAAGAACAAGTATTTACTGGAGAAGTAACGTACTTGAATGGACATAAGCGTACTTTTGCAGTAGGTGACTTGTTCCAGTATGGGGAAAATGTATACGGAAAGAATGGCATGGATCCGATGATTTCAGCATTTCAAACGTATTTATTAAGCCTGTATTACACACCAGAGCGTATTAGTGATTTCTTTGCTTCAGCAAAGGATGTCGTAGTACGTCAAGGTGATGTGGTACGTACTATCAATCTTACGCACATACTTGATTCTATTCGATACGCAAAGCAAATTACAGATTACGGAGAAATTCAGAAGTTATTACAATCGCAGAATGAACCGATTGCTTATATTACAGCTTATAAAACAGGTAAGCGTGTAAAGAATGATCGTGAAGATATTCTTACGATTTCTGTGTATCCATCGTACTTTGTTGTGCAATATCTCGGTGATAATAACGGAAATGTCATGTATATGAAAAGCTCTCTAGCAGAGTTATTCGTAAAGGAGAATGCGTCATGAGAAAGATAGCCTTTTTCTTCTTTTTGCTAGTAATTGGAGGAGCGATGTCTAGTTGCTCTCGAGATACAACCTCTATTAAATATAGTAAAAATGGTCTCCCTATTTTGGATGATCGTCATATTGTTGCGTATGTGGCGGCTCGTGAGGAAGTTGGTGAAGCGTTACTTTCATCATTTTGTAAGCCGCGCGGATGTACGTATGAATTTATTCGTCTTTCAACAGAAGAACTTCTTCGTAGAGTGGAAGAAGAAGCTGGAAATCCGAAGGCGGATATTATTATTGGCGGTACAGTAGATGCGCATCAAATGATGAAGCAAAAAAATCTTTCTATTCCTGTGATAAGCCAACATGCAAATCGTATTTCAAAAACTGTTAAAGATAAAGATGGTTATTGGTACGGTTATGAAGTGGAGAAGCTGGCAATTGCGATTAATAAAGAGCGGTGGAACGAGGAAATAGCGCCGCTCGGTCTCTCGTATCCGTTAAGATGGAAAGATTTATTGAATCCAGTATATAAGGGAAAGATTGTCATGCCCGATCCAAATGTTTCAGGTACAGCATATACGTTTTTTCAATCACTGATTGATACGTTAGGTGAAGAGGAAGCGAAGGAATATGTGAAGAATCTGGCAGAACAAGTTGGAGAAGTAACAGTGAATGGTTACATTCCAGCAGAACTTGTTGCGAGCGGTGAATATATGATAGGCATCAACTTTATGGGAGATCAGAGAATGCTTCAAAAACAAGGCTTTCCGATTTTAAGTAACGAACCTGAGCAAACAGGGTTATCTGTTAATGCGATTTCTAAACTAAAACGTGCACCGAGTGGTATTATTGCGGATTTATTTATTGATTATTGTTTATCAGAAGAAGCGGGGCATATTTTAGAAAAAGTGTCGTTTGGCGTACCAACGATGTTTGCGAAGAATGAGAAAGAAATAGAAGGACAGCCGGTTAGAAGGACGAACCAAAATATATCAAATAGCGGAATAATCGAGATATGGAATAGACAGCGTCTCTCTCTGAAGTGAGAAAAGGAGACGGAAATATATGTTTAAATGGCTCAAGCCAGCACCTGCAATTGAAAGATTGCCAGCGGATATGATCGACCGTGTATATCGATTACTACGTATTCGTGTGTTAATCGGGATTTCAGTTGGATATGCTGCTTATTATTTAGTTCGTAGTAACTTTACGTTATCAAGTACGTATTTAGTACAAGAATATGGTTTTAGCACAGCTGAAATTGGTCTACTAGGTTCAGTAATGGCAATTGTTTATGGATTTAGTAAGTTCTTTATGGGGAATTTATCAGATAAAGCTTTCGCCCAGCGCTTTATCGCAGTCGGTTTATTCTTATCAGGGCTTGTAAATATTTGTTTCGGCTTTGCATCATCATTTGGGATGATTGTTACATTACTTGTTGTTAACGGTATTGTACAAGGTATGGGAGCACCACCTTGTAGTATTGTTATGACGAAATGGTTCTCGAAGAAAGAACGCGGTACGAAAACAGGTCTTTGGAATATTTCACATAACGTTGGTGGAATGCTTGTGCCACCACTTGTCGGAATTGGTGTAGGTATTTTCGGTGAAAATCATTGGCAAGGCGGCGTGTTTATTTTCCCTGCGATTATCGCAATGGTAATTGCAGTGCTTGTTTGGATCAATGCGAAGGATACACCAGAATCTGAAGGTCTTCCTCCAATTGATGAGTATCGTAATGACTATGAAAATCTTGAAAAAGCAGATAATGCTAACAAGATGTCACCAAAAGAAATTTTAATGAAGTATGTAGTGAAAAATAAATTTGTATGGTTCTTATGTATTGCGAATGCTTTTGTTTATTTAATTCGTTTCGGTGTTATTAACTGGGTTCCACTTTATTTAACGACAGTTAAAGGATTTTCAAAAGCAGAAGCGCATGCGGCATATGCAATCTTTGAAGGTATGGCAATTCCAAGTTCATTAATCGTTGGTTTTTTAAGTGATAAATTATTTAAAGGAAAACGTATGCCATTATGTATTATTAGTATGGTTGGAGTTGTTATTGGTACGTTTATATATTGGCAAGCAACTAGCGTACTTGTTGTAAGTATTGCAGTTTCTATTATCGGTTGTTTAATTTATGTACCACAGTTCTTAATCGGTTTAAGTGCGATGGAATTAGTACCGAAATTTGCAGTAGGTACGACAGTTGGTATGTGTGGTCTATTCGGTTATGTAGGCGGAAGTCTTGTAGCTAACGCAGCAATTGGTGTTATTGTTGATAGTTCTGGCTGGGATGGTTGTTTCATCTTACTATTAACAGGAGCGGTTTTATCAACAATCTTCTTATTTATTGTTCAACGTGGACATGAGAGAAAAGATCCTAAAGCGGCGTAATATTTTGTTTGAAAAAGCTATCCAATTGTGATTGGATAGCTTTTATATTAGAAAAAACAAACAGTATGTAAAATTGCAGTTTAATATGTAAAAGACTTTTGTTACTTAATATAATTTTTTTAGATTCCATAAACCAAATAGATACATGGTTGTACCGAAAAATCCGCCGGCGCAGCCCCAAAGCATAACATCAAATAAAGAAATAGAGATTTCTTCTGAACCTACATAGGGAAGGATATAATTCATAAAAACAAACATTTGAAAGCCCCAAAGCACACCTGCTTTTAAGCCAGCTTTTCTTAATTTTTTCTTGTGTTGTAAATATTCTTCTTTTGTTGCACATTCAGTATCACTTAAACCTTTTTTCTTGAATTTAAAGACTAAATAATTAGCGTAAATCATATTAGATAGAAAAATGAATATTGTTCCTATAGATATTGTGTGGTTCATAGTATCAACAAGTAACATAATAAGCATTACCAACATATTTAGCCACCATAAACCAATTCCAGCTACAGATAATTCTTTATTGATTTCTTGTTTTTGATATTCATCTCTCTCACTCAGTGTTCCAACAAAACTATTATAAACTCTTTCTTTCCATTCAATTTTCATCATTTAATCTCCCTCCCAAAATAGACTGTTTAAATCTGTTTTTAGTGCTTTTGCTAATTCGATACATAAGGCTAAAGAAGGGTTATATTTATTATTTTCAATTAAATTTATTGTCTGTCTCGCCACGTTAACTTTTTTAGCTAACTCTAGCTGCGATAGCCCTTCAGATTTTCGATATTGTTTAACGTTATTCAAATATAACCCTCCCATTTATGGTTGTAGACCTCGTGTACCAAAATGTCATTTATATGTGACATTTTATAATTGAATAAATGAAATGTCAAATATATATGACAAAAATGATAGTAGTACAATTAGGAAAATAATTTTAATAATTTATCTTGGTAAGAAGTTTATTAATAAAAGATGGCTTACATTCATATAAAAAGTACTTGAAAATTCAATTTAAATTATCCTTTTTCCTTTCCTTAAATCTATCTTAAAAGATATAATGTCATATTTCTAATCATTGGAATTTTTGTTACAATATAATTGGATGTGTAAAACTTTGTAAAAATAATGTAATAATATGTAATGTATTTTCAGAAAGTTTTATACAATTTTATATTAAACTATTAAGTTGTAAAAAGGAGAGAGACTATGTTACCAAATACGGTTCGTACTCCAAACAAGAAGAAGAAATGGATTATTATTGGGGTTATTGCACTAATTGTTATTGTAGCGGCAATTAATATTTTTGTTATGCAAGGTAAGAAGAAGGGTGCATCAACAAATGCTGATGCTGTAAGTTTTGAGAAAGTGACAGAGCGTAAGCTGAATAATACGAAGTTAATTTCTGGTCAGGTGAAGCCTGGTAATATTGAAAGCTTCTATGCAGATCCGGCCAAAGGGAAAGTGAAAGATATTGAGGTAAAAGAAGGGCAAGAGGTAGAGAAAGGCACGAAGTTATTCTCTTATGATAATGAAGAGATTAACCTTCAAATGAAGCAAGCTGAGCTTGATCAGAAGATGGCGGATATGCGTTATGATCAAGGGAAAAAGAAGATTGATTCGTTGAAGAAAGAAATTAAGAAGGCGAAAGATAGCGGAGCTGGGAAAGAAGTAACAGATCCGATGGACGAGCAAGTAAACGAGTTAGAGATAGGACAAAAAACAATTGACCTTGAGAAAGAAAAAGGAAAGTTGCAGAAAGAAGAGTTAAGTAAGAAGCAGAAAGAACTTACGATTTATAGCAATTTTGCTGGTGTTGTTCAAAAGTTAGATAAAGATGCGGCACAAAGTTCATCTCAAGCGTTAGGTGGTCAAGGAAAAGCGTTTTTACAAGTAGCTTCTAAAGATCCATTCCAAGTTCAAGGTACGTTAACTGAGCTTCAAAAGTCACAAATCCAAAAAGATCAAACATTCACTGTAACTGCAAAAGCAAATAATAAGAAGAAGTGGACAGGTAAGATTACAGAGGTAAGTGAGTTCCCAACAAGTGCAGAGATGGCGCAAGCTGGCGGCATGGGTGAAGCAACTCAAAATATGTCTCAGTATACATATAAAGCTAGCCTTGATAGTCAAGATGGTTTATCTCCAGGTTATCACGTTTCTCTGCAAGTAAACTTAGAGAATAAGACGATGGTTGCTGTCCCAAGTAAGAGCATTGTAGCAAAAGGCGATGATGCATTTGTTTATGTTGAGGATAAAGGGAAGCTTCGTAAACAAAATGTGAAAAAAGGTTCTACTGATGGAGATTGGACAGAGGTTGTAGAAGGCGTAACAGTGGGGCAAAAGGTGGTTAAAAATCCTTCCGACGATGTGTATGACGGAATGGAAGTGAAAGAGAAATGATTACGTTAAATAATATTGCTAAAACGTATTATCAAGGAAAATTGGCGGTGCCGATTTTGCATGGTATTAGTTTAACAATTCAGAGCGGTGAGTTCGTTTCGATTATGGGACCGTCTGGTTCTGGTAAGTCGACGCTTATGAATATTATCGGTTGTTTAGATCGTCCAACAGAAGGCGAATATATGCTGAATGACGTGAATATCTTAACAGCAGACGAGTCAAAGCTTGCTTTAATTCGTAATGAATATATTGGCTTTGTATTCCAGCATTTTAATTTACTACCTCGTCTTTCCGCAGTGGAAAATGTTGAGCTTCCGCTCGTATATGGTGGCGTGAAGAAAGCGGAGCGTCGCAAGCGTGCTTTGGAGGCGTTAGGTAAAGTTGGATTGGCAGATCGCGTGCATCATTTACCAAATGAGTTATCAGGTGGACAGAAGCAGCGTGTAGCGATTGCAAGAGCGATTGCGAATAATCCAACGTTCATTATGGCCGATGAACCGACTGGTGCACTTGATACGAAGTCTGGTGAGCAAGTTATGAATATTTTCACGAAGCTTAATGCAGAAGGTACGACAATTGTTATGGTTACGCATGAAGAGGAAGTAGCAGCGTATTCTTCCCGCCGAATTGTACTGCGAGACGGGAAAGTTACAGAAGATAGAAGGTGTGCGGTATGAGTTTACTAGATAGTATAAAAATTGCCCTGTCTTCTATTTTAGCTCATAAACTGCGTTCAGCTCTTACGATGCTCGGTATTATTATTGGGGTAGGTTCGATTATTACTGTCGTTGCAATTGGGCAAGGCGGGGAAGCGATGCTGAAGTCGAAATTCGCGGGTTCTGGTGGTAATAACCTTATGCCAATTCAATTTAAAGCAGATATTAATGATGAATTTGCTATAGGTGGATTTGAGATACCGAAGTTAACGGAAGAGGATATTTTGGAAGTAAAACAAGTGAAAGATGTTTCACACGTTATTACAACAAATTCGACGACAGAGACACTTGATGTAAATGATAAAAAAGCAAGGCTGAATGTTATTGGTCTTGATAATGAATATTTTGCGGTTAATAAAGTAAAGGTCGTAAAGGGACGTACTTTAAACGAATCAGATATTTCTCATGCAAATAACGTTGTGATGATTAGTACAAAAACAGAGGAGACGTTATTTAAGGATGTAAACCCAGTTGGACAAATTATTGAGATGAAGGGACAGCCAATGCAAATTATTGGTGTGTATACATCTGATAATGAGTTTATGGGATTTGAAATGGAAGAAGCGTTAATCCCTCTTACATTATGGCCTGTTTTATACGGAACAGATGATATTCAAAATATCGCCATTCAAGCTAAAAATGTAGACAATTTAGAAGCAGCAGGGAAACGAGCTGTTGATGTATTAAATAGTCGTAAGCCAAGTGAAATCCCAGGTAAATATGAACTGGTGAATTTAAAAGAACTCCAAGAAAATGTTTCTAAAGTAACTAGCATCATGACGATGATTATCGGTGGTATCGCTGGTATTTCATTAGTCGTTGGTGGTATTGGTGTTATGAATATCATGCTTGTATCTGTAACGGAGCGTACGCGCGAAATTGGGATACGTAAAGCGCTTGGAGCAACGCGTAGTAAAATTTTATTACAGTTTTTAATTGAAGCCGTTATGTTAACACTTCTAGGTGGTTTGATCGGAATTGGCCTTGGGTATGGCGGAGCATATATCGTTTCTACATTCGCAAAATGGCCACCACTCGTTTCATGGGAAGTTGTCGTTGGAGGCGTACTGTTCTCGATGACACTCGGTATTATTTTCGGATTAATTCCAGCAAATAAAGCTGCGAAATTAGATCCAATTGAAGCATTACGTTATGAGTAATTAATAGTGTAGTAGAACTACACATTACCGTTCTAGTGGGCGGTTCGTAGCCTCTATATGAGGAAGTGAACCGCCCGTTAGAACGGGTTATATAAATAGAAGGAGGCGTTATAATGGAAGCTAATATTAATACGCAAGATGTAGGTGCGAAGAAGCCATCATTATTAGGAATGATTACTTCTCCAAGTGAGCAGTTTGAGAGAATGAAGACGAGTAATGCAGTTTGGGGTGCATTTTGGCTACTTGTTTTAATAGCTGGGCTTGTTGGGGGATTTGCTGCTTATGTATATTCTCTAACACCTGAAGCAATTAAGCTTAATAAGGAATTAGGTGTTACTGTTTCAGCTGCAATGACATATGGTATGGGATTTGGGATAATTGCTATTAGTATGGCATTTGTCTTTCTACTTAGTGCTGTGGTGTATAAAGTGTTAATGGTATTTATAAGCAATGATACTTCTTTTAAAAAGTTATTAGCGATTACTGTATATTCAAGTGTTATTTCATTACTAGGTTTATTAATAAATACGATTTTAGCATATATTTTAGGTGGATCAGGTCAAGAAATGTACACTGGCCTAGAGCCAATTTTTGCTTCAAGTAGTGGTGTTGTAAAAGGCATTGTAAGTAAATTTGAAGTGTTTACAATTTGGGGATATGCAGTTACATGGCTAGGTCTTCAAATTACAGCAGGTTTGACTAAAAAGCAGGCAACAATTATTACTATTGTTTTCTTTGTTTTAACTCTTGGAATCGGAGCTTTACAAGGTATGTTCCAATAAGGAAATAAGATAGAAAAGGTGGCTCTTCCAAGAGTCACCTTTTTTATTTTTACCCCTATATCAAATACCACCAACAAAATTTCAAATACTATCTAGTGTAATTTCAGATTCCGTCGGTAGTATTTGAAATTACTCACAGTGAAATCTTTTCTTTATTTTTATATTGTGAAGGTACCGCGGAATACTAGAAAGGTATACCTTTTAGAAACGGGTACTGTGTGAAGCCAGCGACTTTTAAAGAGGCAGTTGTTTTGTATGAAGGGATGATTGTAAATCAAATAAAGAAATTAGGTATTCGTAAAGATTATGAAGAGTATTATCAATGTGGTTTAATTGGTCTTTGGCATGCGTATGAAAGGTTTGATGCAAAGAAGGGGTATTTCCCTGCATATGCAGTTGTAACGGTGCGTGGTTATATATTAGAGAGATTGAAGAAAGAGTTCGCAGTGCAGGAGAGATGTGTATGTGTAGGAGAGTATGAGGATATCTTTCATTTTGAGGATGTTGAAATAAGAGTGAAGGATTTTATGAGCGTGTTAGATGAGAAGGAGAAGTATATTATTTTTGAACGTTTTTTTGTAGGGAAGACGATGGGAGAAATCGCTTTAGAGATGGAAATGACATATTATCAAGTAAGATGGATGTATCGGCAAGCACTTGAGAAAATGCGAGATAGTGTAAGAGGATAAAAATAGAAAATAGAATGGAAGGTGAGGAAATACTACCTTCCATTCTATTTGTTATTAAGGTGATGAATCTTGCATGTTCATTTGGGATAATACATATCCAGCTTTCCATAATTGCTGACTTAGCTTATGGGAACTAATTTGTATCGTTACGGTAGCTCCGTTTGAAAAATGAATTTTAGCTCGTTTAGCTTTTTTGAAAAACTCTATTGTATGAACATGTTTGAAGAAAAGCCAAATGCAATTTGGAGAAGCAGGAGATTCTGTTGGGAAAGCACAAATATATTCTCTATGATTGATCGGAATTGGAACGTTTTGTTTGAATTTAAATTTTGTTTTTACGGCATTACGTCTCCCTTGATAAGTAGAATAAATATTTGTTAGACAAGATTTCTGTATAAGTTGGAGAGCAGTTTGACAGGAGTAAAGATGGTTCCCGCTACTGTCGATAATTTTTGTGCGGTAATAAGGGTGTTTACATGGTTCAAGCATCATTGTAGAACTAGAAATAAAAATGTTGTTTTCATTATCCATAATTCTATATCCTCCCTTATAATTTTAATTCCGAATATAATTATATATAAATTAAGTAAATTTACTGTTAATATTCTATTTCATATTGTAAATTTTGGCTATTCGTTTACAATCAATAGGTGATAGTCTTTCTAATTTGCATCGCTTGTACATATATATGAAAATAGAAAAGAGTAGGCGGTGATATAGTATGAAGAAAAAGTATATTATTATGGCTTTAGTTGTCGTTCTCCTAGTATATTTAGCAAACAGTAATCCGAGTAAGGGCGAATATACAGAATGGGCAGCGAAGCAGTTTATGAAGCGTAATGATGTGAGTAAGAAGCTAGATGAAGTTCAAAAAGAGAATGAAGAGGGTCTCCTTGGCGACTTGGCATCGGCCGGTAAAAAGTTAGCGAAAAAGTATGTTGAGCCACAAGTTGGGTTATTAATCGATCATTATACGAAGCGAAATGATTATATATTCTTCTCAACATATACGACTGAGTTTGATATAGGGGAAGAACATTATAAGTATGTATGCGTCGGTTTCTCAAAGATTTTTATTCCGATTGAAATGCCGAAGAAAAAAGACGAATCTGCAAAATGATGCAGATTCGCCTTTTTCATTTTATAGAGTAATTGGAACTTCAGATACATTTTTTTCTACAAGGCGAGCTCCCTTTTTTCGTGTATTTTCATCAATGGATGAAAATACAGATGAGGCGAGGATTGTATCCATTACTTGATTTACGACTTGTGCATCGATTGGTGTGATGGGCGTATCGATAGAAAAAACGACTGTTTTTCCATCTTCTTTTGCGAAAATCAACTCTAGTACTTGCATGTGTTATTCCCTCCTTTGTATTTATCAAGCTATTTATGGGATTTGGGTCTGCCGGTTAAATTGCGGTCTAATACTCAGCGGGGATGAATAAAATCCCCACTGATCCGAGTTTTACTTTATAGTTTAGAAAGATCTGATGTGCTTACAAGTTGTACAGCGTGAAGTGGTGATGCTTGTAAGGAAGCTAGAGCATGAGCTACGTTGTGTACTTGATCTAAGCTCGCATTTGTTTTAACACGTTTAAATTGTTTGCTCTTGAAAACTGTTTTGCCGTTCTTATCTAATCCGTTGTTTAAGACAAGACGTAAAGTTAAATCCATTACGATTGTTTCAATTGCCATGTGTATCACCTCCTCGTATGATTAAGTTAGGTTTTTTAGGGACGGGATGTACCTATAAACCCAAGAGTATCTATTTTTATGAGATACTTAAATTTGTAGATAGAGTGT
>NZ_JAKUFX010000117.1:0-18251 GCF_022663635.1 Bacillus cereus group sp. BfR-BA-01356
ATTATCTAGAAATATCTTGAGACGTCCAAGTATTTTCTTTATTACTGGACTCTTATTAGAGAGTAAAACTAAGCCTGAGATAGGGCTTAAATATTAATATACGAGGGGATAGGTATATGAAAAAAGTATTTGTATTCGTAAGCATTTTCTTTTGTTGTTTCCTTTATAACGTTAAGGAAGGGTTTACTGCTAGTCCAATGAAACCTAGTTTTGAAGTGAAGTTATTATTAAAGCCAGAACAAGTATTAGGTTATAACAAAGAGATGAAGCAAGAGGTGCTAGAACATTTCCAGGCTGGTACAAAATATGAAAGAATACAAGTGCAATTTTTAGATACTGCAAATAAAAGTTTAAGTGATGAAGGTTGGTTTGCTAGAATTCGAAAGAAAGAATTTAGTAAAGATTTTGAACTAACATATAAAAGAAGATATCCTATTCAAAATGGTGTAATTCAAGATGCACTAGAAGTAGCTAAAAAAGAAGGATTCGATAGTAATACGGATAGTTATGAGGCGGAAATAGATTGGGGATTTGAGAAGAAAACATTAAGCATTTCAAATAAGAAAAGTTACAGTGCTAAAGGATATGGGATACTTGATTTACCAAATGAACAAGCTGCTCAAAACATGTTAATAGAAAAATTACCAGGGAAAATGAACAAATGGTTGTATACAAATTGGGGAGAAGAGATGTTAAAGAATTCCCGTATTTACGGTCCTGTATTAATGAAGCGATATACAGGAGAGTTTGAAAACATAAAAGCAAATATTGAAATTTGGCCATTAAGTAATACTGGGAAATTAGAAGATGACTTCGTAATAGAAGTTTCATTTAAAACAAATGAAGAAAGTATTGCGACAAAACAAAGGGAATTATTAATGGCGAGTTTAGAGAAAAAAGGCTGGTTGTTACCGAAAGATAGTTTGAAGACAGAGCTTATTTTTCAGTAAATAGTAAAAAGGAATCCATATGCCATGGATTCCTTTTTATATATGAGTATTAAGCTAAATCAGCTGACACGAACATATCACTATTTTGAAGGTTTTTAGAGCGTAAACTATAAGCAACTACCTTCTTTTTATATTGTTTTACAACATCAACATGCTCTTCATGACTATAAATATAAAATGTAAAATCTTTTTTACCACGTTTTGCATTGATAATTAAAGGTGTGCCTTCATTATGGGGTGGTGCATAATAGCGATCTAAAAATAAACCTTCGTTAAAATCATGAATAATTTTTGATTTCTTTTCGCCTACTAAGTTATTTCCGTTCATTGTAACAGTCACATTCTCTTCTTCGAGTTGTGGATGTGTTTCAAAGCGACTAATAATGGATTCAATAACAGAGTTAGGAAGGCTAGAAACGATAATTTTAAATGCTCCAAATACAACTAACATTACAATAAACCAAGTCGTCATAGTATATCATCCCCTTTATTCTATTTAATAATATAACTCATATGGTAATAGTACATATGGTGAAGTTTTGTATAATTTGTGAAAAATATGCCATTTTCACGAACGAAATGTTAGAAAAATCAATTTTGTTACAAAAAGTTGAAATCGAAGTATTTTAAAAGAAAAAGGTTTATAATAAAAATATAACTAATAACCACATTACTAATTATAAGGAAGTGTAACTATGAGTACTGTAGCAATCGTATATGGTATTATTCTTTCCACAATTATTGTTTTGTTTTTTGTTGGGGTTTCACGTTATATTCATAAATGGAAAGAAGGCGTTGCGAAATTAAATCACATTGAAGAAGAACTTAGTGATTTAATGTTACATCATGGTAAGTAAACATTTATTTTTTAACTAAACAATGTGAAGGATATCACAAAACATGCTTTCCTAATGAAGGCATGTTTTTTTGTTGTTTAAGAAAAGAAGCGTTTTTGTATAAATAATCTAATTATTACTTAAAAAGGGAAATTTATTTAGTATAATATATAATATGTTTATTTTAGGGGGAGTATCATGAGGGGATTAAAAGTTGTTGGAATTATAGCTGGAATTACTATAGTAGGCTGTATAGCTTTCTTTTCAGTGAAGGAATATGTCAATTCCAAAGAAGACTCTAATTATGTGCTAAATTATATAAAAGAACATAAGGATGATAAAACAACTTCTTTAATTGTTAAAAGAAATGGTGAAACATTGACATCAATAAATGAAAAAAAAAACTACCGCTAGCAAGTATGTCGAAAATCGTTATAGCAATTGAATATGCTAAGCAAGTAGCTGAAGGGAAAATAAGAAAAGACGAGCAAATTTCATTGAAAGAATTAGAAAAATACTATGTGAAAAATACTGATGGTGGTGCACACCCTGCATGGCTAGATGATGTAAAAGTTAAAGAGTTAGTGAAGGGTGGTCAAACTTCTTTAGAAGAAGTAGTGAAAGGAATGATCCATTATAGTTCGAATGCGAATGCATCATATTTATTGGACAAGCTTGGAGCAGCGCGGATAAATGAAAGTTTGAAAGAGTTAGGCTTAAATAGTCACGATGAATTTTATCCAACGTATACAGGGGCATTATATATGAGGGGCTATGTTGAAAAAGAACTGCATATTCCTCAAAATAAAGCATTGGACAAGCTACGTAATATGTCTAATGATGAATATGTTAAGCATGTATGGCAAATACATGAATGGATGAAAGACGAGAAAGAATGGACAAAACGCGAGATATCTTTAAAAGCCGATATGGACTTTCAGCGTATTTGGTCAGATCGGTTTATAAGTGCAAATGCGAAGGATTACATGAGTTTACTGGAAAAGATAAATAGCAGAAATTATTTTACACCACAAATGCAAGGTGAGATTGAGAATATATTTAAAGGAACCGTAGGAGAGGGTATGTTCGAATTTGCTGGACAGAAAGGTGGTTCTACGGCATTTGTATTAACAAATAGTTTCTATGGTACTGATAAAAAAGGGAATAAGATTGAGATTGTCTTTATGATGAACAATTTGAGTGAAAAAGCATTTGAAAAACTTCTAAGTAATATGGATTACTTTATTCGAGATATTGTCATAAGTGAGGAATTCAGAAATAAATTATAATGAAATAATTTTATTATGTAAACAAAAGAGCGCTTATGCAAAGTGCTCTTTTGTAATACAGGATTTTCTAATCTTATTATTGAATATAAATTGAAAATAAGAAAGGAGGTTGAAAAATGACAACAATATATTTCGTTCGCCATGCCCATTCTACATATACAAAAGAAGAACGGGAACGACCTTTATCTGAAAAAGGGCACTGTGATGCAGAGAATGTAACACA
Organism: Bacillus cereus group sp. BfR-BA-01356; assembly: GCF_022663635.1. Classification (NCBI taxonomy): domain Bacteria; kingdom Bacillati; phylum Bacillota; class Bacilli; order Caryophanales; family Bacillaceae; genus Bacillus; species Bacillus cereus group sp. BfR-BA-01356. The sequence continues at coordinate 3,299 of NZ_JAKUFX010000117.1, forward strand.
TTTATTAAAAGATAAACATATTGATGTTGTTATTTCTAGTCCGTACAAAAGAGCAATCCAAACTGTACAAGGAATTGCGAATACATATAAATTATCAATACAAACAGAAGAAGATTTGCGTGAAAGATTATTGAGCACAGAGCCAGTATCAAATTTTAATGATGCTATGCAGAATGTGTGGGAAGATTGGAGTTTTGCATACGAAGGCGGAGAATCGAATGATATCGCACAAAGGCGCGCTGTAATATGTATGCAAAATATATTAAAACAATATGAAGGTAAGAATATTGTAATAGGTACGCATGGAAATATTATGGTATTACTCATGAATTATTTTAATTCGAAATATGATTTTGAGTTTTGGAAAACACTTCATATGCCTGATGTGTATAAATTAAATTTTGATAAAAATCGTTTCATTTCTGCTGAAAGAATAGAGAAAACAGGTCATCGGTTAAATATTTTGTAAAAGTTTATCAAAAAAAGAGGAAAGAGAGAAGTTATTGTAGAAGTATGACTTTGTAACATAAAAAATATATGTTAAAGGAGGCTGTTTACATGTTTGAGAAAGAGAAAGAAGGGCTTATTGAAGTTCAAAACGTATATGAAATTGCACCAGAAGATGGAACAATCATTGGTATGGCAACGGAAGAAGAAATGGAAATTGCTGCTGAACTAGAGTTACAGTACTATGCCCATTCTCGTTTGTTAGAAGCAAATATTCAGTTAGACGGTTCCTCCTACAAAGAGTTACTTCAGGAGTTCCAGGAGTACGAAAGAAAATCAATGAGCTTTTGGCGAGCAATACATAAACGTTTAGCTGTGCCATGGGCGTGGGTACTACGTATTGATGTTGCGAATGGCCCTATATATGTAAGTAATGGGAGTTCATATTACGAAGAAATCGATGATGAAGAAGATTATGAATAGATAAGTAAGGAAGCAGCTTTAGTTGCTTCCTTTTTTGATATGTAAGAAATGAATCGCTTCAATAATAATATCTGGTCGATCATTTTCTATACCGTGACTAGCATGTTCGGCAAGAATATATTGGTTGTTAGTTGAGAGGTGTAATTGTTCGTGAATTAGTTCTTGCCACATTGCTTCAAGTTGTGTTGCTTCCTCTTTTGGCATGCCACCATTAGTCAATTGAGTAATAGAATATTGAGGATCTCTACCGATAACGATTAATGGTATTTCTAATGTTTTACATAGCTCTTTTAGTGAGAGAGCACAGTTTTTCCACTCCGATAGTTCAGAAGCTGTCGCTTTATATAATGAAGGCGAGGTAGAGAATTCAATTTGCTGTTTTGATTGATCGGTGAAAATAGGTTTTAGTTCATTATAAAGTGTGTCTACATCCATTTTGGAATATATATTATATTTTTGAAACCAAACATCATCAGAATCAGTTTGATCAGAAATTGGTAAATGAAGTTCATCTAAACGGTGTAAGTTCATCGAAGTAGAATCAACTAAAATAAGTGCTTGCAGCTTATCTTCATGTAACATCGCAAAATGTTGTGCACATAATCCTCCATAGGAATGACCGATTAGAATAAATGGTTCTTGAATAGCTAGTTTGTTTAGTAACATATGTAGCTCTTTTGTAACTTGCCTTATTGTACGCGGCTGATTGCCTAAATCACTTTTTCCGTAACCTGGGCGATGGTATGAAACAACTGTAAAGTGCTCTGAAAGCTTTTCTATAATAGGAAACCAATCATAAAATGAGCAAGTCATTCCGGTTTGAATGACTACAGTTTGTTTACCATCTCCTTTTATATGTACTTCTATATTTTGCCCCATTATTTCTACAAATTTATGAATGTTAATTCCTCCTAAGCTTGAAATAATTTTTGACAAGCAAAAACGATACACCAAACACCTATACCAAGTAGGACAGATGTACTAAGTGTAAATGAATTTTTTAAACCAATATAGACAATAAATAATAGTAGTGCTGATGCGGGGAATCCATATAATACCCCTAAAGCAAATTGACTCAATTCTTGTTTATTTCCGCCTTCGAATGAAATCCAAAATAGACTAAGTAAACTCACGAGAGGAAGGGCAGCAATAAAGCCACCTATCGTACTGTAATGTTTAGCGACTTCAGTGATAACGCCGATAATAAGTGCCGAAACGATTATTTTAACGAGGAAATGCATATTTTGCCTCCTTCGCTAATAAGGAAAATGCTTTTTCAATTAATTGTTGTTCTTCTTTTGATAACTGTGATTCTAATATTTTTATCTTTTCTTTATCTAGTAAAGTATGTTTTTCTAATACTTCAATTCCTTCAATTGTTAATGTAAGGTTTACCACTCTTTCATCTTTTTTATTTCTCTCTTTAACGATGAAACCCTTTTGAATAAGGCGTTTTATATGTTCAGATGCTGTGTTATGAGAAAGACTAAGCTCAGTAGCGACTTTTCCAATTGTTATATCTTTCTCACGAGAAACGATTTGTAAAATACGAATTGCTTGGTGGGAAAGGTTGTCCTCGTATTCGTATCGTAAGTGATAATAAATGCTCTCCCAATGTTGATTAATGTTGTTCATAATAATAAATCCCCTTTTTATATCGTATAGTAAGATATATTCGTTATTTTAGAAATAAAATCCTTTTATTTGGATAAAAAATGTTGAAAAAGTTTATTTTTATTGAAATATAAGGTAATCTATGTGTAAAGGTATACATTTAGCAAGAGAGAGGATGATAGCTGTGAATACATTCAAATGGATTAGTCATGAACAGATGTATGTAGATGAAATACATGTTGAAAAATGTGGTCCTCTTTCAGTCGGCGTATATGGGGGAAATCAAGAGAGTGATGCATATGAACGAGGAGATGCGGTGCTTGCTTGGTGGGATCCTGAATTACACTTTGAATTTGTTATGATTTTTGATACACATCACAAAACAAAAAATATAGATTATATAATAGAAGCGATTTCGGAAAGAAAAGAAAAACTAAAAGAGTTATTCTCATATCCAATACATTTAGCTTTTCATCATACACATATGTACTTATTAGCGTTATTTACAGATGAGTTATTTATTAAAAAGTGTGATCAAGATGATGAGGAACTCGCTTGCTTAATTTGTTTACGAAAAGGCGAATTTTTATATTGGTTATCAGTTGGTGATTGTTTCGCGTATTTATTCCATTCTGAGAAAACGAAAAATGGAAAAGGACGATTAAATAAACGGAAAAATTACGAATATATTGGCAGGAAAAATATTTTTGCAGCAAATACACCTTGCTTTACGTCAGGTGTAAGAGGATTAGAAAAAGGAATGAATCACATTGTAATGGCAACGGACGGTATTTTAGAGTGTGATAAACGAAGGTTTGATGATGATCAATCTTTAGTAGAAATATTACATGACGGGAATAGCTTGCAGATTGAGCCAGTATTAACAAATGTACTGCAGTGGAAAGGTAGAGATTGTGCCACGATTATTGGGTGGTCTATTGATACTGATAATAAACAATGTGCTAATTAATATAAAAGGAGTTCAAGGCTTTTATCCTTGAACTCCTTTTTGTTAAGCAATATGAATATGATATGTTTTTAACCATTCATTTACTTGTAGCATATACTCCATGGCACTTCTTGCCTCAAAATTGTTAATCTCTTTATTACTTTGATCAGCAATTGAAAGTAAGATGGAATGGTTAATAAGTGAGAAAATAGGATTGTTTTTATTGCTACACATATCAAGTGTTAAATTACGGATTGTTTGTAAGTAGTGTGGATCTTGTGAAGTTGGATAAGCGCTTTTTCTTCTATTACGTACATCGTCAGGTAAAGCTGGTTGTAGTGCTCTACGTAAAATGCCTTTTTCAATATTATCAATACTTTTTATGTTGAAAGGAACATTCCATAAATATTCAACTAATCTATAATCGCAAAACGGTACACGAACTTCAAATCCAACAGCCATACTCATGCGATCTTTACGGTCAAGTAAGAAAGGAAGGAATCTTGTTAAAAATAAATAAAACATTTGGCGTTGTTTCGCGGATTTTTTACTTTCCCCTTCAAGAGTAGGTACTTCAAGTATCGCTTCTTGGAATCGTGTATCAATATAGTTTTCTAGATTACATTGGTTACTTACTTCATTTAGTAGAAGAGGAGATGTATTTTTCCAATTTGTTAGCCAAGGAAACTTATCTACATATAGTAATTCTTCTTGATGAAACCAAGGGTATCCACCGAATACTTCATCAGCCGATTCACCGGATAAAGCTACGGTCGCATCTTTTTTCATTTCGCAAAATAGTAAATATAGTGAAGTTTCCATTTCACCAGCACTCGGTAAATCTTTCGCATGAAGGGGAACGAATAAGTGATTTGCTAATTCTTCAGCATTCACAATAATATCATGATGCGCTGTCCCTACATGTTCAGAAACGCGTTTTACCCAAGGAGCGTCTAAACCAGTGCGAGCAAATGTCAGCTCGAAATCTTTTGCACTATTTACAAAGTCAACGGAATACGTATGAAGTGTTTTATTTTCCGCAGCAAATTCTTTACCCGCAAGTGCAGTAATACCGCTAGAGTCTAATCCGCCTGATAACATACAAACGAGAGGAACATCGGCAATTAATTGTCTTTTTACTGTATCTTGTAAAATAGATAAAATATGCGAAGATGTATCTTCTATAGAGTCTGTATGGAACTTACTTTCTAAATTCCAATACTTCGTAACTACTTTTTTATGACGTGTAAACGTTATACAATGTCCAGCACGCACTTCTTGAATATGTTTAAAGACGCCACATCCTGGAGTGCGAAATAAGCCTAATCCAAATATTTCATTTATTCCACCCGCATCAATTTCAGCAGGAACAGATGGATGCGCTAATAATGCTTTTATTTCAGATCCGAAAATAATGCTGTCATTTCTTTCTGTGTAAAAGAGTGGTTTTACACCTAAATGATCACGCGCTAAAAATAATTGTTGCTTCTGATCATCCCATAAGGCGAAAGCGAAAATTCCGTTTAAATATCGCACGCAGTCTTCTTTCCATTCTAGATAAGCATGTAGTAACACTTCTGTATCTGAATGGGTTTCAAATGCATGCCCACATTTTTGAAGCTGCTCTTTAAGTTCACGGAAATTATAAATTTCTCCATTATAAGTAAGAGCATACGTATAATCACCAGCACGGAATGTCTTCGGCTGTGTACCGCCTTCTGGATCAATTACAATTAAACGCCGGTGTGCAAAGGCCGCATGAGGTGAAAACCAAAATCCTTCAGCATCTGGACCACGATGCTGAATACGATTTGCCATCTTTTTTAAAATAACATGTTGATTTGAAAGGTCTTCCTTCCAATCTACCCAACCTGTAATTCCACACATACACATCTCATCTCCTAAATTAAAATAGTAGATTAACGAAATAAAATGTACACCAAGTTAAAAAATGACTATATAAATAGTATACTACATGAATTAAATTACAGACTTGAGAAAATTTTCTTTGAACGCATAGTTATATGAGACAATGGCTAAGGGAAAGTATTCCATTACATACAAAAAATAAAAAAGATGAGAGAAAAAATTTTCTCAGACGTTATATAGGATGTAAAAGCTTTTACAAAACAATAAGGGGAATCGCTACATGAAATCAAATGAGAAAAATTTTATAAAAAGATTACAGCGGCAAAAAGAAGACGCGTTAGAATTTGTTGTCGATACATACTTACCACTCATAAAGGGGATCACGCATAAACTTCTACTCCCAATTCAAAATGATGGACTCATAGAGGAATGTATAAACGATATATTTCTTTCCATTTGGAATAACGCAAATAAATTTCATGGAGAGCCGAGTGATTTTAAAAAGTGGATTGCAGCGATTGCGAAGTTTAAAGCAATTGATTATTACCGGAAATCGACTAAAACAGTAGAAATCATTTCAGATGAGTTTTATATTAGTACAGAAAAATCAGCAGAAGACGAATTAATCGTTATGGAAGATAGGGAAGAATTATTGAAGCTCATTAATCAATTAGAACCGCTAGATCAAAAGGTGTTCATTATGAAATATTTACTTGGTATGAAGACAGAGGAAATAGGTGACAAGTTAGGATTAACTCGGGCAGCAATTGATAATCGAGTGTACCGGGGGAAAAAGAAACTACAACAAAATGCTACGAATATTAGTTTTGGAGGTAGTGCAATATGAAAGACATTTATGAACTATTAAATGATATTGATATAGATGAAAAAGAACTAGAAGAAATTGGGGCTTCTGAAATTGAAAAGGAAAAAGTAAAACGAAATGTAAAACAATCGATACGTACGAAGAAAAAGATGAAAAGTTGGAAAAAAGGTGTCGCTGCTGCATCTATTTTAGTAGGATTATCAGTTGCAACTCTTGGTATCGGTTTTCCTACATATGCCGGGGGATTGCCAATTGTAGGGGACATATTCCGATTTTTAGATAATGGTAGAACAGGGTTATATGAAAACTCTAAAACTGACGCAGGGAAGATAATGGAGTCTCATTATAATTATAAACAATACACTACAATACTAAATATGACAAAAGAAAGCAAGGGAATAAAGATAACGATTAATGATGCCATTTTTGATGGGAAGACAGTATCAATAAACTATTCTATAGAAAGTAACAGAGATCTTGGCGAAAATCCAAGTACGTTGGATTTTTTAACTATTAAAGGAGCAGGTACCCAATCAGGTAGCAATAAAATTACTAAAGTCGCAGATAGAAAATATACAGGTTTAATAAAAACAAGTAGCGATCTAGTTGGTAGTAAAGAAACTATAGTGAATGTTGAATGGAATGTACAAAGTATAGCCATTTTAGAAACTGAAGAAGAGATAAAAGGGGATTGGAATTTTAATATTAATCTAAAAGGAATAGAAAATAAAGAGACATTGATTGGAGGTAGTACAGAAAAAGATGGTGTCAAAGTAAATATGGAGAGAATGGAAATAACACCAATTTCGTTTATTCTATATTACAACCAAGAAGTATCTCAAAAGATAAGGGGTGTATGGGATGGAGTGGATGTCGATTTAGAAGTGAGAGATGATTTAGGTAATCAGTATTATGGAGAAGGAAATGGAGGTTCAGGTGAAGATTCTTATAATTTTAATTGGAGTAAAACATTCCAACAACTTAATGAGAACGCTACTAAGTTAATAATAACACCTCACGTTAATTTAAGAATCCACACTCCTGAAAATTATGGATCGGTAACAATAGTTGAAGGACAAGTAAAGGAGCGTTTTGTACCTCGAAGATTGGGAGGCAATAAGGGTATTGTATTAGATGATATTGTCATTGATTTAAAGAAATAAAAGAGAGACTGCCTAAAATCATTTAGGCAGTCTTTTTTCGTTAAGAACTAGTGACGAGTAGTGCATGCGGATGCTGCGTTTTATATTCATCTTTCCACGGAATGTTTAGTTGTTCCCACGATTCGCCGCTATCATTGGATTGAAAGACGCCATTGTTATTTAACGTGTAGAACGTATGTGGTTCGGCTTCGTTTGTAGCAAACATCGAAATGACTGTACCGATTGCAGATGGTAGTCCTTGTTGTACTTGCTGGAAAGGAGTATCTTTCGTTTTTCGATAAATATAAGATTCATAAGGGATACGATGATGAGCGAGATCAGCACTTGGCGCGGCAGAAACGAGAATCGTATCACAATCAGCTGGATCAATTGCCATGCTGTATAAATAATGATGTTCAAGTCCTTCACTACATGAGATCCAGCTGTTTCCATTGTTATAACTTTCAAGATATGCACGATCAGGTCCGCCCATAAATCCGTCACCACATGATGCATAAAGGCGATTTGGTGCTTCAGGGTGCATAAGCAATTGATGTGCATCGATAGGGGCACCGAATTTTTTATCAATCCATGTATGCCCTTTATCGTTACTTTGAATAACAGCACCAGCTTCGATTGAAACGTGTATTGTATTAGGGTTGTTTGGGTCAACTGTAATCCAGCGTACGTGATGGGTAAAAGGTCTAGGCGGGAAAGCCCACGTATAAGAAGATAATAATGATTTCATATTTTTAAGTTCAGTCCACGTTTCACCACCATTTTCAGAGTGAAATAAAGCGCTCGGTTCTGTGCCGACATAAACGACACCATATCCGTTAACTTGTTCATTTGAGCTTATTGTTATGGAAGTGATAGAGGAGTGCAAAATACCATCTTCTTTAGGGAAATCAAAGTAACGATAAGAATCTCCAATGGGTCTCCATGAATCCCCGCTATCGTCGCTTAACCATAGACCTCGTCCAAATGTTCCGCAATATACACGGTTTGGGCGGAACGGATCAACAGCGATACAGGTAGGTTGCATATTTTGTAAGTGGTAAGTCGTTTCATAGTTATCATATTGTTCTTTCACTACAACAAGTTCACGTTCCATACAGAGAAATAAACGTTTCATTTTAGTAACCTCCTTAAAAATTCTTTCATTAGTAAACAATATGAAAATAAAAAAGAAGTAGTCTTGTTTTTATTTGAGAAAAAGGGATTGTCTAAAAAGTAGCGAAGTGTGTATACAGAGGAAGCGGGCGTTTACAATCAGTCGATTCGGGATAAAGATGGGGAGTTTGTTTCATACTAACATACAGATATTGTACTTAAAGGAGTATAAGTATGGGACATTCGCATGATCATGGTCATTCAAAAAATAAAAAGGCATTACTAATTGCCTTCCTACTAACAACAAGTTTTATGATTGCAGAAGTTGTTGGTGGATTTGTAACAAATAGCTTAGCACTACTATCTGACGCGGGGCATATGCTAAGTGATGCAGTATCTTTAGCTTTAAGTTTACTTGCGTTTAAACTCGGAGAAAAAACAGCAACAACTGCGAAAACATACGGGTATAAGCGGGTCGAAATGTTAGCAGCATTATGTAACGGTGTCGTTCTTATTGTCATTTCGGTATACATTTTTATTGAAGCAATCCGTCGTTTTAAAGAACCAGTTGAGATTGCTAGTAATGGGATGCTCATTATTGCAGTCCTTGGTCTGCTTATTAATATTTTATCAGCTTGGATATTAATGAGAGGCGGAGATGTGAAAGGTAATTTGAATTTAAGAAGTGCTTTCCTGCACGTACTAGGCGATCTATTGGGTTCCGTCGGAGCAATCATTGCTGCGTTACTTATTAAATTTTTCGGATGGACTGCTGCAGATGCGATTGCTAGTATTCTTGTGTCTATTTTAGTCATTATTAGTGGATGGCGTGTAACACGTGATACGGTTCATATATTAATGGAAGGTGCACCACAGCACATAAATGTTGAAGAGGTAAAAAGTACGTTATTAAATATTCCGATTGTCAAAGAAGTTCATGATTTGCACATATGGTCTGTCACATCAGATTTTCAAGTATTAACATGTCATCTTATTATTAAAGGGAATGAAACGCAAAGTGTATTAAAAGAGGCTACGTATGTATTAAAGGAGAAATTTCATGTAGAACATGTCACCATTCAAGTAGAAATAGATGGTGAATTTCATCACGATGAGACAACTTGCAAAGTATGAAAGAAAAAGGATAAGAAAAAGTGTCATAACATTTTTCGCACGGCATACATATATATAATGTGGCCACAAATACTTTGCAAGGTAAATATTTCATGAAATTACTTTACTTATAAAGAGTCATCTTTTATAATCAAAAGTGGTAATTGATAAAGATTATCATTTTCAATGATTGTAGAAAGGAGTTTTTTAAAAGATGAGTAGTCAACTCCGTTTTGCTGTTGAAAATCGTAAGAGGCATTTAATTGATGAGTTAATTGGGGCAGGTGTGTTTAAGATTCGCGACCGACAATTATACGAGCTGTCTTTAGAGGAATTGGAAAAAGAGTACGAAGATATGGAAGATTATGCAAATGTTCAGGCATAGCTATATAGATTAGTAAAAGGAGAGCTGGTTACGATTTTGTGTAACCAGCTCTCCTTTTATTTCGTAGAAATTATTTTTTGTATTTCTTTCATGGGACGGAGCCAGTTTTGGGTCATTATTTGTTCCATTTGTTTTTCGTCCTGCTTCTGTAATGCTTGAATGATAGAGTGATGTTCTTCAATAGATTGACTTGCTGGAACAAAGTTTTGGAAAAACAAATATTCAAGACGTAAAACGTGAAGTTGCATATTTTCTAAAAAGGGTTCAATATATTGGTTTTTAGCAATAGAAGAAATTGTATTGTGGAATTGTATATCTAATTCTAAAGCTTGTTTTGCGTTTTTTTTCTCTATAGAGTGCTGAAAATGATCATTTATTTCAGAAAGTAGTTGAATATCAGCGTCTGTAATGTTTTGAAGAGCTTGCTTTCCTATAATAGAGTGAAGACCAGCCATCGTTTCATAAATGATAGATACGTCGTCTAACTTAATAGGAGCAATTTTTGTTTTTTGCCCTGGTACCATTTCCACTAATCCAGAAAGCTCTAATATTTGAAGTGCTTCTCTTACAGGTGTTCTGCTTACTCCTAGTGCCTCAGCCAATTCCCCATCATTAATTTTTTCATTGGGCTTCAGTACACCTTCAATAATCCAATTTTGTAGTTGATTTAAAACGAGTGATTTTGCTGAAATTCTTCCTGGTTTTTTATAATTTTGAGGGACAGGCATAGTGAATTCAATCCTTTCATTGTATATTTTCCTTTTTTGCATGAACAAGCTTTAATTTTTGTTTCCCTTCATCCGGCTTTTGGCTTAAGATGAGCACCATTACAATGACACAAAAAGCGCCTAATAACTGAAAAGATTGAAATGGCACGTGCAATATAAGTACAGAAGAAATAATAGCTGCGAGTGGTTCTGTGCAACCAAATAATGTTGTTTCTTTCGGAGTCAGGTATCGTATGCTGTCTAAGTATAAATAAAAGGCAATAAGTGTCCCGAAAATGACGACAAATGTGATGAGCGGTAGGGTACTTAGTTTTACATATTTCATAGTTGATAATAAAATGAATTCGTTTGTAGAAATAAAGTGTACAATCGTTACACCAATACCCCCAATAATCATGCCCCATCCAACGATAACGGAGGAAGACCATTTTTCTAACAATTCCTTTGAATATAAACTATAAAAAGCGAGAGATAATCCAGATAAAATACCCCAAATAATAGCTGGTGTAGAAACAGCCAAGTTATGAACAGACCCGTTTGTTAGTAAGAGAAAAGTGCCTACTAATGAAAGGGTAATTGAAATGAAATCAATTTTTGATGGACGAACGTTCCATTTGAAAAGTAAGTATACAGTGATGAATATAGGAGCTAAATATTGTAATAATGTTGCCACGGCAGCATTTCCTTCTTTAATTGAAGCGAAATACGTATACTGTACAGCAAGCATACCGAATAGACCAAACAAAATCATTTTAATAGCATCAGATTTTTGTTTCCAAATGCCAAATATCTCTTTTTTTCTCGTTCCGAATGAGGAAATAATGAGCAAAATAATTCCAGATATAAGTAAACGGATCGTAACTAACCATTCGGTTGAAACATTGTCATATTGAAAAAGTTGTTGTGCAGCTGTACCAGACAAGCCCCATAAACAAGCACCGATTATGACCATTATAATTCCTTTTAATCGATTTGAATCCATATGATCTAAAATTATCCTTTCTAAAAATACAAATTGAATACAATATGCAATATATCACAGAATGACTCGTTAATAAACTGAAATTTCTAATTTTATTTTTTTTATGTATAGTAAAATATTGTAGAGGAGGGGGAGGATATGTTAGCTGGATTTTTAGTTTGTTTATTTGTTGGGTTACTTATCATTTTTTTAGGGTATCAAATACATGTGAAAAAGAGGTTGTTTTTGTTAGCAGGATATCAAGAAGAAACGTTTGTTGGAGATAAAAATAAATTAGCGAAGCTTTCAGGAGCATTTTCTTATATAGTTGGAGTTGCTACTATAATATTACCGCTTGGCTTAGAAAAAATAGGGGGGGTAGTTGGTATCGTATATGCTATATTAATTGTTTTAGGTACAATTGTATTTATAATTAAAGCAAACCTATTAAATAAGAGTGCTATAAAGTAAAAAGGCTTCATTCTACTGAAGCCTTTTATTAATTATTATGAAGTATAAGTAAAAGCCGGGATAGGATCAATAAATGTATTCCAGTTTTGTTTCATTTCTTTCTCTGTTAATAGACAACTATCTAATGATTGTTCAATTAAAGAACGGTTCATATCAATTCCGATAAATACGAGTTCGGTTATTCGATCTCCATATTGTTTATCCCAGTTTTTCAATACTTCTGGTTCTTCTGTAATCATTTGATTTCTTTCAGTTTCAGGTAATGCCGCTATCCACTCACCGGCTCCTTGAATTGTAATAGAGGAACCTGCTTGAGATAGAAGCCCTATCATATTATTACGAGATGCCAGCCAGAAGAATCCTTTCGCTCTTACAACATCTAAAGGCCATTTTTCTAGCCAATTCATAAGGCGCTTGGGATGGAAAGGATATTTGCGGCGGTAAACAAAGGAATTGATACCGTATTCTTCCGTTTCCGGTGTATGATGGTCACTATTTAATTCTTGTATCCAGCCGGCCGATTGACTGGCTTCTTCATAATTAAATAGATTTGTGTTTAAAATTTCTTGTAATGGTACTTTGCTAAACGAAGATTCAAGAACTTTTGCATTAGGATTTAATTTTTTTAGTAAATGATGAAGCTCTATCACATCTTCTTTTTCTAGCAAATCTATCTTATTAAGAATAATTACGTTTGCAAACTCAATTTGATCTATTAATAAATCAATAACTTCCCGGGTATCATTCTCATCGATTGCTTGTTTTCGGTCTAATAAACTTTCTCCATCTGCAAAATCATCCCAAAATCTATTTGCATCTACAACTGTAACCATCGTATCGAGGCGACAATTTTTCGTTAAATCAATGTTAAGAACTTCGTCTGTATAAGTAAACGTTTGAGCAACTGGAATAGGCTCACTTATACCAGAAGATTCAATAATAATATAGTCAATATCACCATTTTCCACAAGACGATTCACTTCTATCATTAAATCTTCTCGTAGTGTACAACAAATACAGCCATTTTGAATTTCTACTAGTTTTTCCTCCGTACGTGAAAAACCACCCTTTTTTATAAGAGATGCATCAATGTTTACTTCGCTCATATCATTAACGATAACAGCTACTTTTAAGTTATTCTTATTAGTCAAAATGTGATGTAGTAAGGTAGTTTTTCCAGATCCTAAAAAACCACTTAATACAGTGATAGGTACTTTTTTCATGAAATGATCTCTCCTTTAAATCGTAATGATTACGTTTTATATTAAACGATGGGAAAAGAAAAATCAATAATAAATCATAATGATTACGATTTAAGAATAGAAATAGACTATAAAATTTGTGCTGTAGTATGAAGCATTTGGACAAGCACATGTTTACATATAAATAAAATGGAGGCGAGAAGCTTGGTCTTTAATAGAGTTTCAAAAGAAGTAGTAGGCATAGCTCTTATCGCTATGTTTCTCTTTTTATTATTTTTTGTAGATTTTACAAGTCTAGTAAATTTGCATAAAAATATGCCGCAGGAATGGTTGAATGTGAATACGGTATTTTTAAGTATCATTTTTGAAGCAATACCTTTTATTTTATTAGGGGTCATTGTTTCTTCATGTATTCAAGTGTTTGTGACGGAAGATATGATTCAAAAAGTAATGCCGAAATCTCCAATTGTTGCAATGATTCCAGCAGTATTTGTGGGAGTTCTTTTTCCAATGTGTGAATGTGTCATTATACCAATTGTAAGAAGGCTCATTCAAAAGGGGTTACCACTTCATGTAGGCATTGTTATTTTAATGAGTGCACCCATTATGAATCCAGTCGTTCTTTTATCTACTGTATATGCGTTTCCAAAAAATGATTACGTTGTATATGCACGCTTTGGGATAACAATTCTAGTTGCTCTATTTATAGGTCTAATTGTGTATTATTGCTATCGCGAAAGAAATGTTTTAAAAGACGTAGAGGTTTCAGTTCAAACAAGCAAAAAAAAGAGTTGGAAAGATGTTATGAATCACACTGTAGATGAGTTTTTTGATACTGGTAAGTATTTATTGATAGGTGCTTTTTTAGCAAGTGTATTTCAAACGTTTTTTGATCGGAATGTACTGGATGTAGTAGCACATAACGAAGTAATTGCTCCCGTTATTATGATGGGATTTGGTTATGTTTTATCAATTTGTTCTGCAGCCGATGCTTTTATAGCCGCATCTTTTGGACATGTTTTCTCGGTAAAGGCACTTCTCGCATTTCTTGTGTTTGGGCCTATGCTTGATATGAAAAATACGTTAATGCTATTTGCGTATTTTCAAAAGAGATTTGTATTCTTTTTGATAGGAATTGTCATTGTATCTGTGTATACCATTCTGCAAATCATAATGTTATAGGAGGTGAGAAAGAATGGAGAAAGAGGAGCAGAAGGCGTATCATCGCTATATACGTGGCATTATTTTAATTGGTTTAGCAATGCTCTTATTTAAACTACTTGTAACAGGGAATATTTATAATTTTATCGCTCCAAAAATGATTAAATTTACGTATATAGCTTTTGTAGTAATTTTAATTTTTGGTATTGTACAAGTTTGGGGAGATGGAAGAGAAAAACAGCATGATTGTAATTGTTGTAAACATCATACAACATCAAAATCAGGGATAAAAAGTTTCTTTGTATATGTTTTATTTGTTGTTCCGATAGTTAGTGCTTTTCTCTTTGGAAGTGTAACAATTGATGGAAGTTTAGCAGGAAAAAGACCTGCGGTAGTATGTCAACTGAAAAATAATATCTTTTGAAGTTATCAAAGGACAAATTGCTTAAAAAAGACATCACGAAACTAGACCAGTATTTTATGTAAAAT
>NZ_JAKUFX010000118.1:0-18195 GCF_022663635.1 Bacillus cereus group sp. BfR-BA-01356
ATGTTTCATCATATGTTCTTCTAATTTTCCCCATAAAAAAATCCCCCTTATAGTAGACAGGATATAAAGCTTTCTTTTTTCTGTCTACTATAGGGGGAGCATATCATTTTAGGGGGCTTTATTATATAATACGAGTAGGATAACGAAAAGGGGATTCAGCATATGTACAAACAAATTATATTAGCATGTGACGGTTCTGAACATGCACTTCGAGCAGCGGAACATGCAACATATATTGCAAAATGTAGCGAAGAAACAAATGTTGAAGTTGTGTACGTAGTAGATAATAGAACGGCAAAATCAGATATTATACAAGGTCAAACAGATTTAGAAACAATATCAGCTAGTCGAAAAGATAAATTAAAAGAGATTGAAGGTTTATTAAAGAAAGAGAACATTTCTTATACAATTACGATATTACATGGTGATCCTGGAGATACAATTGTTCAATATGTAAATACAGGAGATATAGATCTTGTCATTGCTGGAAGTAGAGGGCTCAATACACTGCAAGAAATGGTGCTGGGAAGTGTAAGTCATAAAATAGCAAAGCGTGTGAAATGTCCAGTGATGATTGTAAAATGAAATAGAATGTAACGAAGATCTTAGTATAACTGAGGTCTTTTTTTATGTATAAATGACTCTTATTTGTGGAAATACTAGATATATAAGTTGAAAAGATGTTAACTTACAAATTTGTAAGTTAGTTGTTAGAGAAATCGATGTTATGAAATTTTTCCCATTGGTAAAATAAAAGTATCAAAGGGGAGATAGGGAGGATGGAAGCAATGAAATCATTTCAAAATTTGTCATATAGCCAAGGTGTCAGTCTTATTTGTTTAGGGGGATTTGCTGCATCTGTTACGTTAGCTGTTTTAATAAAGGTGTTTCATCAAATCTTTTAATCTTATAGTAGGGAAGGAATTGGTTGTTATCATTAGTAGGAACAGCAATGAAAATAAAAAATAGCTCTTAGCATGTATGTAAATGCTAAGAGCTATTTTTATGGTTGTTATATATTATTTAAGCTTGTTTTGATTTTACTGACCCTGTATTTAAAGTAAGAGCAAGGAAGAACATTGCAAGTACGCAAGATGCAAGTAATAAGATGAATCCGCCATCCCATCCGAATGCATCTACGATAAAGCCCATAGCTGCACTAGCGAAAGCTGCTCCGCCTAAGTAACCGAAGAATCCAGTTAAGCCTGCTGCAGTTCCAGCAGCTTTCTTTGGTGCTAAATCTAGAGCGTGTAGACCAATTAACATAACCGGTCCGTAAATTAAAAATCCAATTGCGACAAGTGCGATACTATCAACCATTGGATTACCAGGAGGGTTTAACCAGTAAACAAGAACTGCGATAAATACACCAACCATAAATAAAATACCAGCAGGTGCACGACGTCCTTTAAATAGTTTATCACTCATCCATCCGCAAAGAAGTGTACCTGGAATACCAGCCCATTCATATAGAGCGTAAGCAGTACGTGAGCTACTATGAGTAAAGCTTTTTTCTTCTACTAAATAAGTAGGAGCCCAGTCTACAACGCCGTAACGTACGAAATATACGAAAACGTTCGCAATAGCGATGTACCATAAAAACTTATTGTTTAATACGTATTTAAATAAAATTTCCTTTACTGAAAGCTCGCGTTCGCGATCTTTTACTTTTTCATCTGGTGGATATTCCCCAGTATGTTCTTCAATAGAAGGTAGTCCGCAAGATTGAGGCGTATCTTTCATCGTAATTAATACATAAATACCAACTAAAATTGAAAGAATACCTGGGAAGTAAAAAATACTTTTCCAGTCATCTGCGAAGAAGTATAAGCCTAATGTTACAAGGGAAGGCATAAGCGCTCCGCCAACATTATGAGCGACGTTCCAAATGGACATTTTTGTACCACGTTCGCTAATAGAGAACCAGTGAACCATCGTACGACCACAAGGAGGCCATCCCATACCTTGTACCCATCCATTTAAAAACTGAAGTACAAACATAAGTATAATGCTCGTTGTAATGAAAGAAAATGAGCCGAAAATAATATTAATGATACCTGATAAAAATAGCCCAGCTGCTAAAAAGTAGCGAGGATTACAACGATCGGATACGATACCCATAAGAAATTTACTTAATCCGTAAGCAATAGAAACTGCTGAAAGGATAACCCCAAGTTCCCCTTTACTAAAGCCTTGCTCGATTAAGTATGGCATTGCTAGTGAAAAGTTTTTTCGAACAAAGTAGTAACCTGCATAACCGATGAAGATACCTAAGAATACTTGTAAACGTAATTTACGGTATTCGCTATCAACGCGATCAGCTGGTAAGCGTTCCGCGTGGGGCGCAGGTTTAAATAATTGTGTGAAAAACATAAAATGAAAATCCTCCCCTAATTAATTCGAAGCGTTTTAAGACAGAGAACATAAAAAGGCCATGAAATATAAAAAAGTTTCCTTTTTTATGATTCATAGCCGTGTACTCCGTTTCTCCGTGACTGTCAATATTAACTTCGTCGAAAATTATACAACTTTGTGACAAAAATGTAAACGTTTTTATGAATAAAAGTATTGACGGATTTTATTCGTGGGATTAATATTTAAATACATTAAATATTTTATTGTTTAAATAAGAGGTGGATAACATGCCAAATGATATGACGCATATCGATAAAATTCAAGCTCTTGCCTTTTCGATTGGAAAGAAAATGCAAACGGAGTTATTAGAACAAATGCAAGCGACAGGACTTACACCACCGCAGTTTTATATTTTAAAGATTCTAGATCATTATGGGGCTTCAAGAGCGACAACATTAGCGAAAAAGATGTATGTGAAGCCTAGCGCGATTACAGTGATGATTGATCGTCTAATCGATCAAGAACTTGTAGAACGCTATCACGACAAAGATGACCGTCGCGTTGTCATCATCGAGTTAACGAAAAAGGGGAAAGCTAGAGTAGAAGAGGCAATGACAGCTCGTAACGAGCATATTGCAAAATACTTTTCACATTTAGAGTTGCAAGAAAGAGAAGATTTATTACGTCTCTTTGAGAAGTTAGAAACCATTATTTGCGGGACACAAGAGAAAAAAGAGAATAACTAAGAGGAATTGAGGAGATTACATGGAGCAACAAGAAAATCAAAATAGAAAGTTGTTGTTAATCGGTTTAATTATCGCGATGCTATTTGCTGCATTAGATGGAACAATTGTCGGTACAGCAATGCCACGTATCGTCGGTGACCTAGGTGGATTAAGCTTAATGACATGGTTAACAACAGCTTATATGTTAACATCAACGACAGTTGTACCAATTGCAGGTAAATTAGCTGATTTACTTGGTCGTCGTAACGTATATATAACAGGGCTAGTTATTTTCATGATTGGTTCGGCGTTATGTGGTATGGCAAATGGTATGACAGAATTAATTATTTTCCGTGGTATTCAAGGTCTTGGTGGCGGTATTATGATGCCAATGGCTATGATTATTATTGGAGATATATTCACGGGAAAAGAACGTGCGAAATGGCAAGGTATTTTTGGGGCGTTATACGGCCTTGCTTCTGTAATTGGACCACAAGTTGGTGGTTGGATTGTAGATGCAGTGAACTGGAGATGGGTATTCTACATTAACTTACCGGTTGGTATTTTAGCAACAATCTTTATTGCAATGGGATTAAAATCACATAAACAAACAGGACCAATTAAAATTGATATCGCTGGAATCTTTACGATGATTCTCGGTGTTGTAAGTTTATTACTTGCGCTAACGTTTGGCGGAAAAGATTATGCATGGGATTCTTGGCAAATTATCGGTTTATTTGCACTAGCTGTAATTGGTATCGTTAGCTTTGTTATCGTTGAAACGAAAGCTGAAGAGCCAATTTTACCAATGCACTTCTTTAAAAATCGCACATTTACAATACTGAATGCGATTGGATTCTTTATGAGTATTGGAATGTTCGGTGCGATTATGTTCGTACCATTCTTCATGCAAGGGATTGTAGGAGTAAGTGCTGCTGAATCAGGAACAATTATGACTCCAATGATGATTACAATGATTGTGATGAGTATTATCGGTGGGCAACTTGTATTAAAAGTTGGTGTAAAACCACAAATTATCGCAGGTATGCTTATTATGGCCGGTGGTTTCTGGTTATTAACAACGATGGATATGCACACAACGAAGCTTACAGCTACTTCTTATATGATGGTTATCGGTTTAGGAATGGGTCTTGTAATGCCTACATTAACATTAGCGTTACAAGAAAGCTTCCCGAAAAAAGACCTTGGTGTCGTAACGTCATCAAGTCAATTCTTCCGACAAATCGGTGGTACATTTGGTATTACAATTTTAGGGTCAATTATGAATAACACTTCAGGTACGACATTAACAAAAAATTTAGTACCTGTATTAGATACATTCCCGAAAGAAGCGGGACAAATGGTAACGAAATTTAAAGATATGATTCACACAGATCCACAAGGTTTATATTCAATGCTATTTAGCCCAGAGGCATTAAAACAAATGCCAGAAGCGTTCGCTAACAGCATTGTACCTATTTTGAAAAACTCTTTAGTAGACTCGCTTCATACTGTATTCTTAACAGGATTAGTATTTATCGTAGTAGGTGCCATCTTTACGATTTTCTTACAAAAAATTAAATTATCAGATCGTAAAAAAGATGCTAAAGAGCCTGTTGTAGAAGAAAAAGAAAAAACTGTATCATACTCGTAATGAAGAAGCATCGCCTTATGGCGGTGCTTTTTTGAGTATAACCTTAAAAGCTTTTTAGTGAGAAATGATTGACGTATTTTTAGAAATACGTTATATTATTTTCTGTAAACGGTTACATGAAATGAGGAGAAAAGAGAATGAGTACGATCAAAGACGTTGCGAAATTAGCGGGAGTATCTGTTGCGACCGTTTCCAGAGTTCTAAATAAAAATGGATATGTTCACGAAGATACATTAAAAAAGGTAGAACGTGCAATTGAGATGTTAGATTATAAGCCTAGTACAGTAGCGCGTTCACTGTATAATAAAAAGTCTCGTTTAATTGGCTTAGTTGTTCCAAATATCGTGAATCCATTCTTTCCGGAAGTTGCACGTGCCGTAGAAGATGTAGCACATAAACAAGGTTACACAGTTGTCCTTTGTAACTCTGATGAAAGTTTAGAAAAAGAGAAACAATATATTGATGTACTTAGACAAAATAATGTAGATGGATTTATTGTAGCAACGAATCCACAAAATAGTGTTAATTACATGAATTTATCTGTTCCAGTTGTTGCGATTGACCGTATGTTTAATGAGCGTATTCCTACTGTATATGCAGATAACTATGCAGGAAGTCAGGCTGCGACAAAGTTGTTACTAGATAAAGGATGTAAACATATTGCACATATTCGCGGTCCACGTGATGTGAGTACTGCAAATGAACGTTTTGAAGGTTTTGTAGACGTTATTACGCAAAATAATCTTTCATATATGATTGCAGAGAGTACGTTTGATCCAGCAAATAGTGAGCGTGTAGCGATGGAATTATTAGAAGAATACCCGCATATTGATGGTATTGTCGCTGGGAATGATTTAATTGCGATCGGTATTGTAAAGGCGGCACTTCAAAAGGGGATTGCCATTCCAGATGATTTACAAATTATCGGATTTGATGGCATTTCTTTAACGGAAATGATGTATCCATCTATTACGACAGTTGCACAACCGATATATGAAATGGGGAAAATTGCAACAGAGTTGTTGTTAGAGCAAATGGAAGGAAATACATTAGAAGAGAAACATTATCGTTTGCCGATTGAAATTATAGAACGAAATACAACGAAGTAAGGAGATGAAACAGATGCCAAATATTGCAGTAGTAGGAAGCATTTCAATGGACTTAGTGGCTGTTTCAAAAAAACGCCCGAAAGCAGGAGAAACAGTAATTGGTGAAGCGTTTCATACAATCCCAGGAGGGAAAGGGGCAAACCAAGCAGTTGCTGCAGCTAGGTTAGGAGCAAATGTAGCAATGGTTGGAGCGGTAGGAAATGATGATTATGGAACAGTAGTTAGAAAAAATCTAGAGAACGAACGCATTTTTATCGATTATGTGGTACCGGTTACAGATGGAACGACAGGAATTGCTCATATCGTTTTAGCAGAAGAAGATAACAGTATTGTTGTCGTACAAGGGGCAAATGCTCTTGTAAATAAGTCAGTTGTAGATCGCTCCAAAGACCTTCTTGTAAAAGCGGATATGGTTGTTCTTCAACTAGAAATTCCACTTGAAACAGTAAAATATGTATTGGCTATTTGTGAGGAACATAATATTCCTGTTATGTTAAATCCAGCGCCAGCACAAGTTTTATCAGAATACATTTTAGAAAAGGCAACTTATATTACGCCAAATGAACATGAGTGCCGCATCGTATTAGATGATTTTACATCACCAATTGAAGATTTATTGGCGAAGTATCCCAATAAATTATTGATGACAGAAGGTTCTAACGGTGTTCGTTTCCATAATGGCACGGAGATTGTACATGTTCCTAGCATTGCTGTTGATGTAGTGGATACAACTGGAGCTGGTGATACATTTAATGGTGCGTTAGCAGTTGCACTTTCTGAAGGAGAGACACTTCAAAAAGCAATTCGTTTCGCGAATATTGCCGGTGGTCTTTCTGTAACGAAACTTGGAGCACAGGGCGGTATGCCAACGAGAGATCGAGTACGTGAAGTGCAGGTGATTGTTGGATGAAAAAGCATGGTGTATTAAATAGTGAAATCGCGGCAGTCCTTGCTTCACTTGGGCATACAGATACGGTTGTAATTGCTGATTGCGGGTTACCGATTCCGGATGGAGTAAAACGAATTGATTTAGCTGTTGAGATTGGAAAACCGAGTTTTTTAGAAGTGTTACAAGTTGTAGCTGATGATATGGTAATCGAAAAAGTGACGTTAGCAGAAGAAGTCATTATAAATAATGCGGCAGTAAATAAAGAGATCGAGCAGAAATTAACAGAGCCAGCATTTGAGTATGTATCTCATGAGCAATTTAAAGAGCATACAAAGAAAGCGAAGGCGATTATTCGTACAGGCGAGGCTACGCCTTATGCAAATGTAATTTTACATGCAGGCGTGATTTTTTAATAAAGGGAAGTGATGGGAATGCATATTGAAATGAAAAACATTTCAAAGGCGTTCAATGGAAATCCTGTTCTGAAGAATGCACAGTTTATGATTGAAACAGGAGAAGTCCATGCATTGATGGGGGAAAATGGAGCGGGTAAATCAACGCTCATGAAGATTTTAACAGGTGTATACAAAAAAGATGGTGGGACAATCACAATTGATGGGCAAGAGCGCACCTTTAAAAATGCGAAAGAAGCTGAAGAGTACGGCATCGCATTTATACATCAAGAACTAAACATATTGCCGAATTTAACAGTAGCTGAAAATATGTTTCTCGGTAAAGAGTTAATGTATGGGAAAACAGGTATTTTACGCACTCGACAAATGAACGCGATTGCGCAGCAGCAACTAGCGGAGTTAGGGTTGCATGTAAGAGGCGCTATGTTAGCAGAGGAATTATCGGTTGGACAACAGCAAATTATCGAAATTGCGAAAGCATTAATGACAAACGCGAGCGTTATTATTATGGATGAACCTACTGCGGCACTGACGGATCGTGAAATCGAAACGCTCTTTACAGTAATCAATAAGTTACGTAAAGAAGGTGTTTCATTCGTGTACATTTCGCATCGTATGGAAGAGATTTTCTCAATATGTGATGCTATTACGATTTTGCGTGATGGAGAATACGTGGGAAAGAGATTAATTCCAGAAACATCATTTGATGAAGTAGTGAGTATGATGGTGGGGCGCAGCATTGGTGAACGTTACCCAGAGCGAAATAGTCAAATTGGTGATGTCATTTTTGAAATGCGTAACGGAACGAAGAAAGGGAAATTTGAAAATGTTTCGTTTCAAGTGAGGAAAGGTGAAATCCTTGGTGTAGCTGGTTTGATGGGGGCTGGTCGCACTGATATTATGAAAGCGATATTTGGTTATGAACCTTTAGACTCTGGACAAATTTTTATAAATGGACAAGAAGTAAAGATTGATAGTCCAATAGATGCAATTAGACAAAGAATTGCTTTCATTACAGAAGATAGAAAGTCTGAAGGATTAGTGTTAGATTTTTCAATTCGAGAAAATTTAGCTTTACCGAATTTAGAAAGTCTTTCAAAGGGAAGTGTTCTAAGCAACGAGCTAGAACAACAGTTTACAGAGGATATGATGAAGCTTCTTAATGTGAAAGCATCTAGCGGAGAGCAGGCAGTGAAATCTCTTTCTGGTGGAAATCAGCAAAAGATTGTAATCGCAAAATGGTTAGGCATTCATCCGCAATTACTCATTTTAGATGAGCCAACAAGGGGTGTTGATGTTGGAGCGAAAAAAGAAATTTACTCTATTATGAATAAGCTTACAGAGCAAGGCGATGCCGTTATTATGGTATCATCTGAGCTTCCGGAAGTTTTAGGGATGAGTGATCGAGTTCTTGTTATTCATGAAGGAAAAGTCGGCGGAGTTTTAGGGAAAGATGAGGCATCACAAGAGTCTATTATGGCACTAGCTACAGGGGGAGAGTAAGGATGGCTAAGAAGGGGAATGTATTACAACAACTTGGTTCTTTAATCGGTTTAGTATTAATTATCGTCGTAATTACAGCTTTAAATCCAGCGTTTATTGAAATTCCAAATTTATTTAATATACTGCGTCAAGTATCGATTAATGCGCTTATTGCATTCGGAATGACCTTCGTAATTTTAACAGGGGGTATTGACTTATCGGTAGGTTCTATTTTAGCATTATCAAGTGCACTTGTAGCTGGAATGATGGCAAGTGGCATGGATCCGTTCCTTGCAATGGCAGTTGGACTATTAGCAGGTCTTGTAATGGGAATTGTAAACGGTATCATCATTGCGAAAGGAAAAGTAGCTCCATTTATTGCAACTTTAGCAACAATGACTATTTTTCGTGGGTTGACGCTTGTTTATATGGACGGACGTCCGATCACTGGTCTTGGTGATCATTTAATGTTCCAAATGTTTGGCCGTGGTTATTTTCTTGGTATTCCGGTACCCGCTGTTACAATGATGATCGCTTTCGCAGTACTGTACTTCATTTTGAAGAAAACGACATTTGGTCGCCGTACATTTGCAATTGGTGGAAATGAAGAAGCAGCAGCACTATCAGGTATTAATGTTACGAGAATTAAAGTAATGATTTACGGTCTTTCCGGAATTTTGGCAGCGCTTGCAGGTATTGTCTTAACATCACGATTAGATTCTGCACAGCCGACTGCAGGTACTTCTTACGAATTAGATGCAATTGCAGCAGTTGTATTAGGTGGAACAAGTCTTTCTGGGGGAAGAGGATGGATTGTTGGTACATTCATCGGTGTACTTATTATTGGTGTACTAAATAACGGTTTAAATTTATTAGGTGTATCTTCTTTCTTCCAACAAGTTGTAAAAGGACTTGTAATCTTACTAGCTGTATTAATTGATCGCAGAAAAGAAGCGTAATGGAGGGACAGTTCATGAAGAAATGGTTACTTATACTCGTTGCATGTATTATGGTCGTTACTGCTGGTTGTTCAATGGAACCACCAGAATGGGCAAAGGATTCTAGCGATAAAGGTCGAAATAAAACTATTAAAGTTGGATTCTCTGTTTCAACTTTAAATAATCCCTTCTTTGTAACTTTGAAAAAGGGTGCAGAAAAGAAGGCGAAAGAAAGCGGCATTGAATTGATTGCTGTTGATGCACAAAATGATGCAGCAAAGCAAACGAACGATGTTGAAGATTTAATTCAAAAAGGTGTCGATGTAGTTGTTATTAACCCGACCGATTCAGATGCTGTTGCTTCAGCGGTAAGTGCTGCAAATGCAGCGAACGTTCCTGTTATTACAGTAGACCGCGTTGCAAATTCAGGTAAGGTTGTTTCTCACATTGCCTCTAATAATATTGAAGGTGGTCAAATGGCTAGTGATTACATTCGTGAATTAGTCGGCGAAGGAGCAAACGTTGCTGAGTTAGAAGGAATCCCTGGATCCTCTGCCGCTCGTGAACGTGGGAAAGGATTCCATAACGTAGCCGATAAGTCTTTAAAAGTAGTTGCAAAACAAGCGGCTGATTTTGATAGGGCGAAAGGATTATCTGTTATGGAAAACATTTTGCAAGCAAATAGCGATATTAAAGCCGTGTTTGCTCATAACGACGAGATGGCATTAGGTGCACTTGAAGCGTTGAAGTCTGCTGGAAAAACAGATGTAGTAGTTGTTGGATTTGATGCAACAGAAGATGCTGTGAAAGCGGTTAACGATGGGCGTATGGCTGCAACAGTCGCTCAAAAACCAGAATTAATCGGAGAGAAGGCGATGCAAACAGCAAAAGAGATAACACAAGGTAAAAAAGTGGACAAATCTATTCCGATTGAATTAGAGCTTATTAAGAAAAAAAAATAAATATAAAATGAAAATTAGGAAGGAAGAATAACAAATGAAATTCTTTATTGATACAGCAAACATTAACGAAATTAAAGAGGCAAATGCATTAGGCGTATTAGCTGGAGTAACGACAAATCCATCACTTGTAGCAAAAGAAGGCGTAGATTTTCACGAGCGCATTCGTGAAATTTGCAACGTTGTAGAAGGTCCTGTAAGTGCAGAAGTAATTAGCTTAGAAGCTGATAAAATGATTGAAGAAGGAAAAGAATTAGCGAAAATTGCTCCAAACGTTGTTGTAAAAGTTCCAATGACAACAGAAGGTTTAAAAGCAGTAAAAGCATTCTCTGACTTAGGAATTCGTACAAACGTTACATTAGTATTCTCAGCAGTTCAAGCGTTACTTGCAGCTCGTGCTGGTGCAACATACGTTTCACCATTCTTAGGTCGCTTAGACGATATCGGTCATAACGGTATGGACTTAATTCGTCAAATCGCAGAAATCTTTGCGATTCATGGCATCGAAACAGAAATCATTGCAGCATCTGTACGTCACAGTGTTCACGTAACTGACGCAGCATTAAACGGTGCACATATTGCAACAATCCCAGCAAACGTAATTGCTTCATTAGTGAAGCACCCATTAACAGATCAAGGAATTGAGAAATTCTTAGCTGATTGGGAAAAAACACAAGAGAAATAATAGAAAAGCAAGAATCCTAGTTTAATTGACTAGGATTCTTTTTTATTTAAAAGAATTTTCATGCAATTTTGCATATTGTCTTTTAAATTTGTTATATAAGATATTTAATATATATCACATAACTCTTTATTTTTCATATTTCGATATAAAGTGAAACTTTAATCAGTGGGGACTTTGTTCATCCCCACACTGATTATTAATTGAACCAAGGGATAAAAAGATAGAGGGTCTGACCAGAAAACTGGAGGGCATGATTCTATAACAGAAAGCTTAACGTTTATAGAATTATGCCTTTTTATATAGGGAGGGTAGTAAACGGGGATTTCGACAAAAATGTACTTATTTATCTGAATTTTAAGTTTTATAAAAGGAGAGAAATGGAATGAGAAGAAAAGCGCCATTTAAAGTGTTATCGTCATTAGCAATTGCGGCAATTATCGGATGCACATCTGTAATGAGTGCTCCATTAACATACGCAGAAACGCCAGCAAAAGAGAAAGATAATGTATCTACAACACCAATTGATTACAATTTAATTCAAGAAGATCGTTTAGCGGAAGCACTGAAAGAAAGAGGAACAATTAATCCAGCATCTTCTAAAGAAGAGACGAAAAAAGCTGTCGAGCAATATATTGAAAAGAAACAAGGAGATCAGGCGAATAAAGAAATTCTTCCAGATGCTCACTCACAAGAAACGTCTGATTTCACAAAAAAAGTAAAAGAGAAAAAGATGGAAGAAAAGGAAAATGTAAAAAAGGCTGAAAAAAATGTTAGCCTTGAGCAAAAGCCAGAACCAAATAAAAAGCAATTGAATGGGCAAGTTCCAACTTCAAAAGCAAAGCAAGCTCCATATAAGGGATCTGTTCGATCGGATAAAGTATTAGTGTTACTCGTTGAATTTAGTGATTATAAACATAATAATATTGATCAAACACCAGGTTATATGTATTCGAAAGACTTTAGTAGAGAACATTATCAAAAGATGTTGTTCGGTAATGAGCCGTATACTTTATTTGATGGTTCAAAAGTAAAAACGTTTAAACAATACTATGAAGAGCAGTCTGGTGGTAGTTATACGACAGATGGATATGTAACGGAGTGGCTAACTGTTCCAGGAAAAGCATCTGATTATGGAGCTGATGGTAGCAGTGGTCACGATAATAAAGGTCCAAAGGGTGCACGTGATTTAGTGAAAGAAGCTTTGCATGCAGCTGCTGAGAAAGGACTAGATTTATCCCAGTTTGATCAATTTGATAGATATGATACAAACGGGGACGGGAATCAAAATGAACCTGACGGTGTAATTGATCATTTAATGGTAATCCATGCTGGTGTTGGTCAAGAAGCTGGTGGCGGTAAATTAGGTGATGATGCGATCTGGTCACATCGTTCAAAATTAGCAGTAGATCCAGTAGCGATTGAAGGTACGAAATCAAAGGTAGATTACTTTGGTGGTAAAGTAGCAGCACATGATTACACAATTGAACCAGAAGATGGAGCTGTAGGTGTGTTTGCACATGAATTTGGACATGATCTTGGATTACCAGATGAATATGACACGAAATATACTGGAAATGGTTCACCAGTCGAAGCTTGGTCATTAATGAGTGGAGGTAGTTGGACAGGGAAAATCGCAGGAACAGAGCCGACTAGTTTTTCACCACAAAATAAAGATTTCTTACAAAAGAATATGGGTGGCAACTGGGCAAAAATATTAGAAGTAGATTACGATAAAATTAAGAGTGGTGTGGGAGTTCCTACCTATATTGATCAAAGTGTTACGAAATCAAATCGTCCAGGCGTTGTACGTGTTAACTTACCAGGTAAAAGTGTTGAAACGATTAAACCGGAGTTTGGAAAGCATGCATATTATAGTACAAGAGGCGATGATATGCATACAACGTTAGAGACACCATTCTTTGATTTAACGAAAGGAACAAATGCAAAATTCGATTATAAAGCAAATTATGAGTTAGAAGCAGAGTGCGATTTCGTCGAAGTACATGCAGTAACAGAAGATGGAACGAAAACATTAATTGATAGACTTGGGGAAAAAGTAGTCCAAGGAGATAAAGATACAACAGATGGGAAATGGATTGATAAATCATATGATTTAAGTCAATTTAAAGGCAAAAAAGTGAAACTACAATTCGACTATATTACAGATCCGGCTGTAACATATAAAGGTTTTGCGATGGACAATGTAAATGTAACTGTTGATGGACAAGTTATATTTTCTGATGATGTAGAAGGACAGTCTAAAATGAATTTAAATGGTTTTGTTGTTTCTGATGGGACAGAGAAGAAAGCTCATTATTACTACTTAGAGTGGAGAAACTATGCGGGATCAGATAATGGTTTAAAAGCAGGAAAAGGTCCAGTGTATAATACAGGCCTTGTCGTTTGGTATGCAGATGATAGTTTCAAAGATAACTGGGTTGGGATGCATCCAGGTGAAGGATTCCTGGGTGTTGTAGATTCTCATCCAGAAGCGCTAGTTGGTAATTTAAACGGAAAACCAGCATACGGTAATACGGGCATGCAAATTGCAGATGCTGCATTTTCATTTGATAAAACACCAGCATGGAGTGTAAATTCATTAACACGTGGTCAGTTTAACTATTCTGGATTACAAGGTGTTACAACTTTTGATGATTCAAAAGTATATAGTAACAAGCAAATTGCAGACGCAGGAAGAAAAGTTCCAAACCTTGGACTTAAATTCCAAGTTGTTGGACAGGCAGAAGATAAATCGGCAGGCGCTGTTTGGATTAAACGTTAATAACATAAAAGCACATTCTTCATATGAAGAGTGTGCTTTTTGATTTGTACAGTAAGTTATTATTTTAGTTTATCCCGCATTAACGGTCAGTAAGATCCCCACCTCAAAATTCAGTGGAAGTAAAGAAGTTAGTTGGGAGATCAACTGCCCGTAAAAGCCCGATTGGTTCAACTAATAATCAGTGGGGAGGAACCAAACCCCCACTGATTAAAGTTTCACTTTATGTAATACAAGTGTTTATTCATGTGTACTGTATCAAATTATGTGGGGAAAGGAAATATTTCCGAGGAAATTGTCGAAGTATCGTCAGTATTTATAAACTTTCTGTTTAAAAGAAGAGATGTATTATTGCCTCTACGGCTCAATTTATTTACATTGTTATTTGGTTATACACAAAAGTAATATATTGGGCAAAAAGAGTTCTATTCGATAGGGCTCTTTGGTTTTGTATTTGATATACAAATATTAACCTCAATTGTTTGGAAATGTATCTTCTTGTTTAGCGTCATTTGGACTTTAACTACAGTTTTTGTTTTTCGTTTATATGAAGAAGGAGATGAGCGGTTACCTTTTATATTTAAATTAATTGGCATTATTCCAACGCTTCCATTATATTACGAGTTATATCAATATGCATTAAAAAAAAGACAACGATGGATTATCCCATCATTGTCTTTTTTACTTTGCTTCTTACATAAATCATCCCAGCAAATGTTAATAAAAATGCTGTCCCGATAATGAAGCTGACGCTAGGTGATGCTCCGATTGCGCCGACTGTAAAGGAGCCAGCAACAACTCCTAATGAGAAGAAGGCATAAAATAATCCGAATGCCTTTCCGCGATTATCGTCTGTAGTATTTTCAACGAGTAAAGCGTTAATAGATGGAAAGAGGATTGCGAATCCAATTCCATAAATCATCATTACGATAAAGAGCATACCTTTTGTAGCAAATAATCCGAGTAAAGATAATGCGAATGCCATAACTGCAATTCCGATTAGCATTAGTTTCGAACGATTAAATCGATCATAAATACGATTTGTTGGAAGTAAGAAGAAGAGGATAGCAGTTATACCAAATACACTTAACATCATGCCTGTTGTGGATGCTTTAAGCGCTAATGCCTCAACTTTTACTGGTAACATGTAAGTGACAATTCCTTGTGAAAACATTAATGTGAAAGCACCAATATATGCTTGTAATAACGGTTCTGATTTTAAAAGTTCAACCATATCTTCTTTGTTCATCATTTGTGTTCTTGATGTATCTTTTCTTGATACGTTATTTGGTAAGAAGAATAGAGATACGATCGTACCAAGAGCCATTAAAATAGAAATAGTAATGAAGACCCATTCTACGCCAGCTGTTGCTTTCATAATACCGCTGAAAGCAGGTCCTACGATTGCGGCTGTTCCAACAGCAGCACCAGATAGAGCCATTGCTTTTCCTTGTCTTTTTGCATTTGTTTGTTTTGATAAAAATGTAAAGGCAGCAGGAATTAAAAAGCCATCACTAAATCCATGCATAAAGCGCACAACTAATAGTTGTTCACCACTTTGAACAACGGTGTATAACAAGACTATGAAACTCGTAATTCCCATGCTTATATAAAGGATTTTTTTTGCACCAAATTTATCGACAGCGGCTCCAGCAATAATATTACCGATCATATTAGCGAATGAGTACATACCGACAACTAGCCCGATAATAAGAGGAGTTCCTCCAAGGCTTTGAGCGAAAGTACTCATAATAGGTAATTGTGAAAATGTATCTAAAAATGCCACGATAACGATAAAGTAAATAAAATATTTCAAGCGATATTCACCTCTCCTATGCTATTATGGCACAATGCTAATTTCACCTGCAATGAAATTGAATTAACAGATGTGGAAAAAAGTACAAAGTGACAAAATATTGAACGTTATTTGTAAAAAATTAGTGGGAATGTGATTGTTTTTTTGAAATATATGGATAGAAGTATTATAATAGAATTGTAAACTTCACCAGGTTAAGTATATACATAGAGAGGGATGTATAAAATGAAAGCACTACTTTGGCATAATCAACGTGATGTACGAGTAGAAGAAGTACCAGAACCAACAGTAAAACCAGGAACAGTGAAAATCAAAGTTAAATGGTGTGGTATTTGTGGGACAGACTTGCATGAATATTTAGCAGGGCCTATTTTTATTCCAACAGAAGAACATCCATTAACACATGTGAAAGCACCTGTTATTTTAGGTCATGAGTTTAGTGGTGAGGTAATAGAGATTGGTGAAGGAGTTACATCTCATAAAGTGGGAGACCGCGTTGTTGTAGAGCCAATTTATTCTTGTGGTAAATGTGAAGCTTGTAAACATGGACATTACAATGTTTGTGAACAACTTGTTTTCCACGGTCTTGGCGGAGAAGGCGGCGGTTTCTCTGAATATACAGTAGTACCAGAAGATATGGTTCATCACATTCCAGATGAAATGACGTATGAACAAGGTGCGCTTGTAGAACCAGCAGCAGTAGCAGTTCATGCAGTACGTCAAAGTAAATTAAAAGAAGGGGAAGCTGTAGCGGTATTTGGTTGCGGTCCAATTGGACTTCTTGTTATCCAAGCAGCTAAAGCAGCAGGAGCAACTCCTGTTATTGCAGTTGAACTTTCTAAAGAACGTCAAGAGTTAGCGAAATTAGCAGGTGCGGATTATGTATTAAATCCAGCAACTCAAGATGTGTTAGCTGAAATTCGTAACTTAACAAATGGTTTAGGGGTAAATGTTAGCTTTGAAGTAACAGGTGTTGAAGTTGTACTACGTCAAGCGATTGAAAGTACAAGCTTTGAAGGATAAACTGTAATTGTTAGTGTATGGGAAAAAGACGCAACAATTACTCCAAATAATTTAGTATTAAAAGAAAAAGAAGTTATTGGTATTTTAGGATACCGTCACATCTTCCCAGCCGTTATTAAATTAATTAGCTCTGGTCAAATTCAAGCAGAGAAATTAATTACGAAAAAAATTATAGTCGATCAAGTTGTTGAAGAAGGATTTGAAGCACTGGTAAAAGATAAAACACAAGTGAAAATTCTTGTTTCACCTAAATAAGATAGAATCGAATAAAGTAGCCCTTTTCTAGAAATAGAAGAGGGCTACTTTTTTTCTATACTGAAAGGTGATAGACTTTCCTTTGACTCAATGTATTTTTGTTTGGAAGGGAGAATCTAATGCTTTCATTTTTGTTAACTTTAAAGCGAATGTTAAGAGCCTGTTTACGAGCGTGGAAAGATAAAGAATTTCAAGTATTATTTGTATTAACAATTCTGACTTTAATATCGGGTACGATTTTTTATAGTACAGTTGAAGGATTACGTCCTATTGACGCTTTATATTTTAGTGTGGTCACGTTGACGACTGTCGGTGATGGGAATTTTAGTCCGCAAACTGATTTCGGAAAGATATTTACAATCTTATACATATTTATTGGGATTGGACTAGTGTTTGGATTTATTCATAAGTTAGCAGTTAATGTACAATTGCCAAGTATATTATCGAATAGAAAAAAAGAGTAAAGCATTCAGATGCTTTACTTTTTTTTTACATTAGTTTAGACAAGCCTTAATAATAGTTTATTAAAATGAAAGTGTATTCATTCATTATATTCACTGTGTATAAAGTTATAATGATATGAACATTTACATATTTTAATTTAGTGATAGAAATTTCGTGAAAGGTGGGATATTCTAGTCATAGGTTAACCGGACGACATCATAGGATCCTAACAAAATGTTTACAATAATTCAATTATAAAATGGAGGATTTTATATGAAAAAGAAAGTACTTGCTTTAGCAGCAGCTATTACATTAGTTGCTCCATTACAAAGTGTTGCATTTGCTCATGAAAATGATGGGGCACAGAGATTTGGAGTTATTCCGCGCTGGTCTGCTGAAGATAAACATAAAGAAGGCGTGAATTCTCATTTATGGATTGTAAACCGTGCAATTGATATTATGTCTCGTAATACAACACTTGTAAAACAAGATCGAGTTGCACTATTAAATGAATGGCGTACGGAGTTAGAGAACGGTATTTATGCTGCTGACTATGAAAATCCCATGCCCATCAACTTAAGAGTGAGCACAACCTGAGCTTTCGACTCATCGGATCAAAACATTCCTAAAATAAAAGCATACTCTTAAAAATAAGCATCTCAAATAAAC
>NZ_JAKUFX010000119.1:0-17685 GCF_022663635.1 Bacillus cereus group sp. BfR-BA-01356
CTTAAATGTTTCATCATATGTTCTTCTAATTTTCCCCATAAAAAAATCCCCCTTATAGTAGACAGGATATAAAGCTTTCTTTTTTCTGTCTACTATAGGGGGAGCATATCAAACGAAACGGCAGTTATTTTTAATATTTCTTCATCTGGGCTTATTAGAAAATACGCACTCAACAACAACCAAAAGGAGTAGAGGCCCTTAAGTCGAAGAAAAAGGGGGAATTATTCATAAAGACCAAGAGTCTTAATATACAAGTTGTATTTTCAAACTACATTCAAAAAGAATGGGCTTTTTCAAGTGTCTGTAGAAAAGAACCCTTTATGACGATGCATTTGTGGAATCCTTTTACAAAATCATAAAAAGAGAGCTTATTCAAGGTGCTAAAGTAAATAATACAATTGTACATAAGTAGTCTTAGGCAATTAGATTAATTTTCTTTTTGGACTCATATACCAATATTAAGTTTAATTAACATAGTCAAATGCTGAGTTATATACAAAAAAATTATTTGTCATAATTTTTTTATATAAATGTAAGGATTAAAATGTACATTTTCACTTGTTTAAGCGTGTACAAATTTAATCATTTTCTTTACTAAAATGATCTTTAATTCGATACGATTACCCTACCATGCTAACAACCGTGGCATGATGTAAGAAACGGTTGTTAGCATGGTAGGATCTTGAAAAATTTCGTCTCATGATTTGAAATTTACTTTCGTGGTTAAGATGGTACTACGCTTTTCATACCGCATATCAATGAATTGAAAAATAATTTTGCATCCTCCGGATCAATTGGTAAATATCTGATTTCAGCAATGATAAGTAATTTGTACTTTATATATTGTTTCAATTGGGATTCTAAACGACGCTCTAGTTTCGCACGCTTCAAATTTTTAAGCAAATCATGATATTTAATAAAATTTAGGTGTTGCAGAACTCATAAATATCCAAAAATGAATGCATAAAAAAATCCGTTTTCCTGGAAGAATGATAGTAACCCAAACTATCACTGGAAAGGATGTATTTACTAGTATGATAACCAATTTTGATCAAAAAAATCCATTTTACAAATTTTATTTGCGTATGTAGAAAGTTTAATCATTGGAGAAGTTCCGCCTATTACAGGTCGTCCACTCATTTATAGAAAAACTTTACGTAAATTAACCTGTCTTTTGCATCAATATCCTTTATTTCTTGTATTTTGTGACTTTCCTTTTGTTCCTCGTATCTCTACTTTTTCACGTGTAGGTAACTTGGTTTCAAAACGAAGGTATTCCATTGATTCATAAACAAACTCTTCAAGAGGTGAATTTAGGTTTGATTCCCTGTGTTTTAATCGATAGTATGGCCTTACGGAGGAGTTTATACGATTCTCAAACAAAGAATAGTCTACTCGTTATGGTTGGTATAAGAAATATAAAGCTCATGTCTGTTCTACACCAGATGTCGTATGCATTTACAACAGCGAACGTAAAATGGTTCCTGCATTGCTTTAAGGTATGCAAAACCAAAATGCGTTGTTTCCGTTGCAGATGCTGCTTATGATAGTCAGCACGTTTATGAAATTGCACGAACATATAATATCTTTGTCATGAATCCAATTAAGTCACGGATTGGTGAATAAATTAAGAGTACACATCATTGTGTAATGTCGCATTCTATACAAACCATTTTTGGTAAGCAGCTGATGAAAGAGCGTGGCATATCGATGGCTCATATAACCATTATGCGTAGGTTCATCAATATGGGTCGGAATGATGAAAGAGTATGGAGTCACTTTAAGACAACAAATGACTCCCGGAGAGTCGATGAAACATATATCAAAATGGATGTATCTATTCGTGCAGTGGATTCTGAATACAACACAATTGATTTGTATTTCAGTGAAACAAGAGATACAAAGAATGCAAAGCGTTTCTTCAAGAAAGCTTTTTGGCCTTTTCATGTTTCTAAGCCTCGCATCATTACGGTGGATAAGAATCCGGCTTATCCTATAGCAATTGAACAGTAGAAAAAGAGAAAAACATGCCTGTCGGTATGTAATTTAGACAACAGAAGTACTGGAATAATGTAGTGGAGCAAGATCATCGTTTTATCAAGAAGCGAGTTCGTTCTATGTTAGGATTGAAGTTACTTCGTACAGCTACTTTAATTTTAAGTGGCATCGAAGCTATGCACATGATCAAAAAACAAATTGATTTACGAGATCATTATGTCCAAAACTTTTGAAAAGAAGTTACTAATAGTATGTAGTTTCTTGTTGCCCCTTATATATATCATTTAATTGTTTCAAAAGGTTTTTCAAATATATATTAGACTCGATTGTACAAATTTTGTTTTAAATATAACTGTTTCAAATTTATATATATTGTTGGTAATTTAAAGATTGATAAATAATATTTATCTTTATTTTAGATAGACTTAAATTCGAGTAAACGAAAATATATTAAATGAAGAATATATAACTCATCTTTTTTTTTGTTTATTTTAAGAGTTAGATATAAATAATTCTTTGAATTTCACGCCGGAAAAATTTTCAATTAATTAGTCATACTCTAATGGGATTTTTATTACAGCTTTAGGACTGACTACATCTCCTATCATGAGGATTAGTAGATGTGTATGCATCTGGAACTTGAAAATTATAAAAATATAGGTATGGATATGCTGGTATTAGAGGTGTATGGGAAAGAGATTCACTTAGTTTTATATTACTTTGGCTAACCTTTGTATAAAGAGTATATAGATGTGGTATTAAATCGTTGGTACTTCTAAACAGCTACATACTTAGATTGAAGAGGTTTTAGTCTACACATATAAAACGACTAAACCCCGGCTAGGTATTTAAGGTTTTGTTACATAAAATTCATATCTCCTGGAAGAGCTTGTAAAAAATTTAGAGTTAATAAGTTTTGAATTTCTTGAGAGAATAGTTCTAATTATTATATACAAAAAATGGTGATATAAAGACATCATTTCCTATAATTTTGGAGAAAGAACTTATGATTTTTTTAACTGGATATTGATGTGATCATCCTCATTAGGAATTATAGTTTTAATATAAGTAATTATTGTAATTAGTTTTTATATTTGTATAATCTTAATATAAAGAAATAAAAATTTTTATATAGTGTGAGGGGAAGAGTATGAAATGCAGATAAAAGCAGTTACTATAGAAGAAATCTATCAGGAGATATTGGATGGAAAAAGAAGTAGATTCCCATCCAATACTTGGAGGTGGGATGAGAATAATGAAATGGCTAAAAGAGTAACAAGATATTTATTAACCGAAATTTTAAATTGGAACGAAGAAGAGATAAAGCAAAATTGGAATGTCTCTTTAATTGCAAAATATCGATTACGTGGAGTATTGCAGCATAGATATGAAAATAGTCCGTATGCAATGATTAATGATTTATACCCTAATCAATTTAAGGAATGGGAATTCAAAATGACTCCATTAAATTTTTGGACGAAAAATAAGGCTTTACAATTATTAAAATGGACAATTGAAGAAAAAGAAAAATTATTACCAAAAAAAATTTTACGAATTTATGGGCAAAAGTGGTTGAAGGAACAAAAACTAAGTACGCCATTAAGGGTATTTTGGGATGGGAGTCCATATGCGATGATTAATGATTTATATCCGAATGTATTTAAGGAATGGCAATTTACTAAATCCCCTAATAAATTTTGGACGAAAGAAAAAGCATTACAAGCATTAAAATGGACAATTGAAGAAAAAGAAAAATTAGATCTGGAAGAATTGAGAAATATTTACGGGGGAAAATGGCTAATTCAATCTGGATTGAAAGGCGCTTGTCAATTATGTTGGGAGGATAGCCCGTATGCAATGATTAATGATTTATATCCCAATCAATTTAAGGAATGGGAATTTAAGATGACTCCTAATGGTTTTTGGACAAAGGAAAAAGCACTAGATGCATTACGGTGGACAATTGAAGAAAGAGAAAAGTTAACAGATGAACAATTACTACAAAAATATACAATTAGATGGATAAAAAGTCATAGGTTATGGACACCATTAATGAAATATTGGAATGGAAGTCCATACGCAATGATTAATGATTTATATCCAAATAAATATTTGAAGAATTCATTCAGAGGCTATGTAAATAAGTCTTAAGTAATTCGTTTATACATTTAAAAATCAAAAAAGGTTTCAGATTGTTTGGAAATACGTTATCAACTATAGACAGTATAAAGATAAAATTTTAGATATCTTTAATTACTTAGCTCGGTTTTGTTGGTAGAATTCTTTTGCTCACGTCTCGTAGCTGGATACAGAATAAAATTTAGCTTATTAAATTGGATGAGTTAAATTTCGAGAATTTTCCCGCTGAATTGTAAAACTTTGTTAAGGACATAACAAAAAGCTGTTATATCTGAGTTCACAGTATTTTTAGCGATGAAATTTCCATTGATTAATTTATAAGATAGCCCATATTTTATTGGACCTATGGCCTATTTTTATGATTTAGCCGTACGTTTACACGCGTCTTAAGTAAAGAACTACTTCAAGACTTATTACCATCTATCTTATAAATACGATGGTATCATAAATGTAAAGCGCTTACAACAAGGGAATAAAAAGAATTTATGAAAATTCTTTTTTTGATTTATGTCATTTTATAAAAATGTATCAAAATATCAAGAAAATAATTCATTTCCATTACTTTATTTATTGTATTTACTTTTGATTGTATATTTTTAATGTCTTTTATACGATTCAAGTTATACATACTAATTCAATAGACACAAATATTCTATTGAATTAGTAATTGTATTCATATTTGTCAAAAACAATTGTGAAATATGTAACTAATATTTTACAATTGTGGTACCAGGAGTCTAGATATAGCAATGTTAAAGAATAGTTTAAGATTTATGCACCATGAATGTAAAAATACTACATTGTTATATTAAATTTAATAATTACTTGATTTTTATTATTCTTACACATAACATTTAAGTAAATACTTAAATGTTATTGGGGGGAGGATTTTTATTGAATGATCTTTTTAAAGCTTTAGCAGATCCAACAAGAAGGAAAATATTAGATTTGTTAAAGGAGAGAGATCTTACTGCCGGAGAAATAGCTTCTCATTTCAATATGTCAAAGCCCAGTATTTCTCAACATCTTAACATTCTGAAACAATCAAATTTAGTTAAAAATCGAAAAGAAGGGAAGTATGTCTATTACACATTAAATACAACCGTTGTTCAGGATATTTTGAATTGGCTTATAAGTATTAAAATCGGGGAGGAAAATAAATAATGAGGAAAAAAACATGTTCATATCTTATTATTATGATTAGTTTAGTGGTAAGTTTCATATCTTATTTTAAATTAGGGGATGAGAAGATATGGATTCTAAGCATTATGCCCACGATAATGCTTATTTCAAATGTAATATTTAATATATTAGTGAAAAATACATTATTAACTGAGGGAAACCTAGAAAATCAACTTGATTTAAGAATCATTTCTAATGCAATGTTAATGTTGTTATGTATTATTCATTTAGTAATTGTAAGTACTGAGTTTGGATATACTATTACTTTTGAATTAGTAGTGGGTATAGCAACTGGTATATTCATTATGGTTTTATCTAACTTTATGCAGCGAGTAGAACAAAATTATATATACGGAATAAGAACCCCTTGGACATTAAAGAATAAGGAAGTATGGAGATTAACTAATCGATTCTCTGCAAAAATCTTTTTTATTACAGGTTTAATGATAATACTATTATCAATTTTAACCCCGAAATTTGTAATTTTAAGTATGATTAGTCTTGTGGCAATTGCTGCTTTAATATCTGTGTTTTCTTCATATATATTTTTTAGGAAAATTGAGAATAAAAATATACAAAGTTGATTACAAGTAAAATAATATAAAGAACTCAAAAGATGATCTATAATAATAGGTCATCTTTTTTTGTGAAATGAAAGGGCTATTAATTTTACAATTAATAGCGTAGAAAACTATAATTTGGATTTTATGAAAAAATGTATTAATTTTTAAAAAAATGTGAATTAAATCACCATACTTCCAAGGAAATTATATCCAATAGTGTAATTTATTTTAGATACAGTTTGTTTAGTGTGGGGAAATTAGGCTTAGTAATTGTAAAACATAATATTTTATAAAATTAATATACTATTTGTGATAAATTTGTGAAATTTTGTGTCTAAAGATATCATTCAGTGTGTAGCAAATAATCTGTATATAAAAATTAAAAGAGTTACAATGTTGTATCAATTAATTAATTAGCTACTTAATTAATTGTTCTTATTATAGTTATTAAATTTGGAGGGGTATATGAAACGGTTATACGGTTCTACGCTTGTTTTAACAGGAATTTTTATTTTTATTTTATTTCTGATGGGATCTCAAAATAGCTTACCTAAAAATCCTATAAGTAATTTAAAGAGTTTTACTGTAATGAAAATTTTCCCACAAGGATGGGGGTTTTTTAGTAAGCCACCTCGTGATGATTATACATTTATTTTAGATGAGAATGGAGAATCTGCTGTGGGTTGGCCAAATAACACTATCAAAAATGCATTTGGTATAAATCGTGGTGGTAGATCACAGGGGATTGAAATGGGATTACTAGTGGCACAAGTACAAAAAGAAAAATTCAATAAATGTGACGAAGATATTGATATATGTGTTAAAAAAACACATGAAAGAGTGAAGGTCAAAAATCCAACACCTAAACCAATTTTATGTGGGGATTATACACTAGTAACAAGAAAAGTAGTACCTTGGGCCTGGGCAGGAATTACATCGCCTTCAGAAATGTCTTCGGAATTTGTAAAGGTGGAATCAATATGTTCAAAAAAATAAATAGTTTTGCTTATAATTGGGCGATTTCTAATAATCCTTGGACTAGTGTTTATGGAGTAGCCAGGTCGTTAATAGCCTTATCTACCTTAGTTACTTTAATTTTTAATGATGTTTCTACATTATTCAGGCCTGTTGCGGGGGTAGAAGAATTTCCAGCATGCTCAATTTATTCAATTAGTATATTTTGCCTAGCTTCTGGTTCATATTTAGGGCTATTTAAGTGGTTAGCAGTTTTGATTTTACTATTAGTTGCTTCTGGATGGAGACCAAGGTACACAGGTGTTTTACATTGGTGGGTTGCGTCTTCAATTCAAAATACAGCTATAACTCTTGATGGCGGTGAACAAGTCGCAACTGTGCTGACTTTGTTACTAATCCCAGTCACATTATTAGATAAGAGAAAATGGCATTGGGAGACTGGTTTAAAAGAAACAACATCCAATTCTCAATTGCATTTTAGAATAATATCTTTAGTCTTTTTAGTTGCTGTAAAGATACAAATGTCTTTCATCTACTTCCAAGCAGCAATTATTAGATTGAAGAATCCTGAATGGCTAGATGGAACAGCAGTATATTACTATTTTAGTGATCCTATGCTGGGGTTGAATAGCACCTTAGCGAATCTTATAAATCCATTACTGGCATCACCTTTTGTTTTTTTCATAACTTGGGGTACTACAATTATAGAACTGTTTTTAGCAGCTTCTCTAATTGGTTC
Source organism: Bacillus cereus group sp. BfR-BA-01356 (assembly GCF_022663635.1). Taxonomy (NCBI): domain Bacteria; kingdom Bacillati; phylum Bacillota; class Bacilli; order Caryophanales; family Bacillaceae; genus Bacillus; species Bacillus cereus group sp. BfR-BA-01356. The sequence goes on from NZ_JAKUFX010000119.1 coordinate 7,597, forward strand.
AAATAAATATTGGAAAATATATCTTTACTCAGGTGTGTTATTACATGCTGGTATTGCTATAGTTTTAGGATTACATAGCTTTTCGATAATTATGTGTGCAGGTTTAATTTTGTCCTATTATCCATTAAATAGAGAATTTAAATTTATATCAAAGTTAAATTCTCTTAAGACTAAAAGTGAAAAGGACATTTTAGATAAGAAAAAATTTGTATCTTAATAGTGGTTATCACCGACTTATTCTATAAAAAGGGAGAAATAAAATGAAGAAAATTGTAGCATCATTGATGAGTTTTGCTCTTTTAATGGGCGTAATGTTTCAAGGAAGTATGCAGGCTAAAGCCGCTGTAACAGAGGCAAGTGTAAAAGTTTTTTCTGGTGAAGAATTATTTAAAGGATTATTCTTTGGACAAGGAAAAGTGGCAGAAAAATTACCTAATTTCTATTCTAAGGAGTTAAGAAAAGCTACAAATACTCCTGAGATGGAAAAACAAGCTAATGATTTAGTGGGAAAAGTTAAAGAAAAAGATGCTTCTTATCTAGCAGAGTTAGAAGCTGCGGTTTATTCTAATAATCCTCAAAAAATTGAAAAAGCCTTAAATAAAGGTGGAGAAATTTTAACAGATATTACTAAAGATATGGGCGTTTCATCGGCTAGCCTAGAAGTGGCTGAAGATGGGACTGGAACTGGGCGTTGTGCAGTTCTTGGATTAGTTGCAATTTATTACGCTGCAGTAGTGGCTCAAGTAGCTGCAGGTGCAGTATATGTTGCTGGCGCTGCAGTGTATTTAGCTACAGCAGCTGTTAATACATGGGGTAAATCTATGAATGGTGATAACCTATCTAATGATTTATTGGTACACGATATCGTTGTAAATCTTTAATTTCTAATTTTTGGCAAACAATACAAATGAGTTTAAGTCGGTTGAGATAATAAATGAAACAGTTGTTAACATATGTTTAGTTGACAACTGTTTTTATAGTTTTGAATAGGTGAAGTATCGGATAATAAATCTGTATTGATGTCAATTTTATAATTTTACTGTCGTATTGGATACAGAAAGGAGACCTATATGGGAAATATTATATTATTTGATGGAGAGTGTAATTTTTGTAACCAAAGCGTACAATTTATTATTAAAAGAGACACTATTGGTAACTTTCAATACGCCTCACTTAGAGGGGATGTCGGAAGAGAATTACTAGAACGATATAATATAGATGTAAACATAGAAAGTATAGTCTTAATTAAACATAGTAAATATTATATTAAATCAGATGCTGTAATAAATATTTGTAAAGAGTTGGATTATCCTTGGAAGCTAGCAGTTTTTCTATTATTAATTCCAAAGTTTATTCGTAATTTTTTATATGATAAATTCTCCAAAAATCGATATAAGTTATTTGGAAAACGAAATACTTGTCAACTACCTCCGCCAGAAATAAGGAGAAGATTTTTAGATTAATATATATAAGAATAATTAAATGAAAAATGGGAGAACATATTTTATTTAATGTGGCTGACATTGCACATTTTACACTTCCCCCTAAAGGGGCAAGCTGACTAACATCATTGGGATTCTTGCTAACAAAGGCGAATTCCATTTCTGGTATCGCTGACGTGCAAGTTGGTGGTGTGACATCGCCACTCTCATGACAAACCGATCGATTTGTGTTTAGATGTTTAAGCGTCAGCTCCTTGATGAAACATATTATTTTACAATATCATAAATTTGGAAAACGAAATCCATATGATATCTTGTTTTTAAGGAAAAGAAAATCCTTTTAAATTAAATCCAATATATTATCCAATTTTTCGTTCTTTTTTATGTTTAAATCCTCAAATAAAACACCATTTTTTATTACTAAATTTATTTTTGATAAATTTTTGATGTTCTTTATAGGATCATCAGGTAATACTAATAAATTGGCTTTTTTTCCTACATCTATCGTACCTACTTTTTCACTAATACCTAAAATTTCTGAATTACTCTTTGTAACCAAATGAAGTGCTTTCTTTTCATTGATGCCACCAAAACGAATCATATGATCCAATTCTCGCCATAGATCATAGTGTGATACATAAGCCATTGCCGCATCATTTCCTACACCTACACTAATGTCATTATCAATTGCTTGTTGAAAACTAATCATCATATTTGTATACACGATTTTTGCGTTTTCAAAAAGTACATCATTGATATTTGTTATGTTCCTGTCTAGTAATGTATAGGGGTATGCAGCTTGAAATGTTGGAATCAGTGACGTATATCCTCGTAAGGCATTTGGATTTTGCTTATAAAGAGAAATGATTTCTTCATCCATCGTAGCGCCGTGTTCAATTGTATCTACACCACCTTTTAAAGCAATCCTAACTCCTTCGGTACTTTCTACGTGTGCGGCTACCATCATGCCAATTTTATGAGCTTCTTTACAAATAGCGTATACTTCTTCTTCGGTTAACTGAATTCTTCCTGCTTCACCAATTGTCTTTGCATCTGTGACGCCACCTGTTACACAAATTTTGATCAAATCTACACCTTGGCGTACATTTTTTCGTACATTTTTCACACCCTCCCAAGGACCGTCTGTTTCTAGGGCCAAATATGGTGCCCCATGCCCACCTGTGGCACTAATAAAGAAACCGGAAACTATTAGGTCTGGACCAATCAATTTTTCATTTTGTATATCATCACGCAATTTCACATCTTGATAGAAAAATTCGCCAACAGAGCGAAGTGTAGTTATACCAGATTGAAATGAGACTAGAGCATTTTTTTTCATTCTATTGTAAATAAATTTCTTTCCTAATTTTGTATCTAATAACTTAATTCCAAAATTTAATACTTCTTCACTAAAAGATAGTCCTGTAGGGCTTCCATCAGAAAATAAATGTGCATGTGCATTTATGAGTCCGGGCATAACAAACTGATTTTTTATATCAATTTGTTCATATTCCTTAGGAATAATTATATTTTGACGGTTTTCAATTTTTTCTATAATACCAAGATTATTAACTAGAATAACCATATCTTTTTCAATTTCTCGATTCATGTCGCCGTTTATAATAGTGCAATTAAGTAATGCCGTTTTCTTTTTCATATAATTATCATCCTCAATTTAAAAGTAAATTAATAATTTATTTAAATAAAAAACTATATTATTTTTCGCTTACTACATCTTCTCCTAATCATCCCTGAACTATACTCAATGTTTTATCGTTTTCCGACAGAAGACTCCTTCCTCAAAAGTGTTAAGGTGTGAAACACCAATTTTAGGTGGGAGATGAATGTCGGTTGGTATAAGCCAACATGTTTGCTACCATAGACTTGTACAGATTGCTCTTTGAAAACTGAAGATATGAGGTTGGTTGTAGAAAAACGTTGCAACCGTAAAATCTTCAACGTTCTTTCGCCCCACGTTTACTGAAGTTGCGAAAACCAAGCTAAAGTAGGAAGCGTGGTGAGTCAACGTATAAGATACTTATGTTTTCACCGTAGGGACTACGGGCATAGCCTGCTAAGATAACCGGTGGATACATCGGTGTTCGCAGGAATCTCCCACTTCAAAAAGTCTGTAAGAATATTAAGTGGTGAGTAGTTCAAAGTGGTTTTTATATAAACACAAACAATGGTTAGTATATTAAAGAGAAGAATGTAGGTCGGTACTAATAAATGTTGAAAGTGATTGTACAGAATTTTTGAAAGTGATTATACGCATTTCTTTTATTTTCTAATTTATCCTTTTCTAAATAGCCCTAATACCTCTGTTGATTCTGTAATATTTACAAAAGCATGTGGATCGACTTCAGAAATTATAGTTTTTATTCTAGCTAGCTCTACTCGTGAGATTACAGTCATTAATATATATTTTTTTTCATTTGAGTATGCCCCTTTCTCACTTAATAAAGTTACCCCATGTGCAAAGTTAGAAAGAAGGTTTTCTTTCATTTTTTCTACATGAGTTGTTACAATCATTAGAGTAATTTTTTGGTGTTTTGTGTGAATCATATCTATGACTTTCCCTGTAATAAAAATAGATACTAAACTGTATAAGGCAATATCCCAATTGAAGAAAAATCCAGAGATAATAACGACAATAGTATTAAGTACGATTAGGAATTTTCCAAGCTGAATATCTTTTTTTCGTGAAAGCAATATACCGATAATATCAAATCCACCTGTTGACCCATTGCAATTGAATACAAGTCCAATACCTATACCAGCAATAACGCCACCAAACAATGAAGAAAGGAGTACGTCGTTTGTCACTACATGTATTGGAATAGCATATAATGCTGTCGAAAATGTGATAACTGATAAAATTGTATACCCTATGAATTTTTTTCAAGTCTAATATAACCTAATATTATGATAAGTAAATTTAAAAGGAAATTAACTGATCCAGTATTAAAGGGTGTTAAAATTCCAATAATGATTGCAATTCCACTAATACCACTGCTTAAAACTTTGTGGGGGATTAGGAAGAGATTAAAGGAAAGTGCTGCAATGAAAGAACCAAAATTTTCACTTATCTCAAAACTTTAGAGGTAATTAAAATAAAAAGCATTTGATTAGGTTCAAAAACTAATAATAGGTTATCTGCTTATTGGAAGTAATTTATGCTATCACCCATTCTAATAGTAATGTTTTTACCTTGACTTAATATTAAACAAAATTAATAATTAATAGAAATACCTAAAAAGTGTCTTATTAATACCTTTTAGGTATAAGTACTAGGGAGGAGGAATGATAAATGGAATTAAGACACATTCGATATTTTCTGGTTCTTGCAGAGGAACTGAACTTTAGTCGAGCTGCGGAAAAATTACATATTGCCCAACCACCTCTTAGTAAGCAAATTAAAGAATTAGAAGAGGAAATTGGTGCTAAATTATTTAATAGGACAAAACGGCATGTGGAGTTAACTAATGCTGGGCAGGTATTTCTGGATAAAGCTTATCAAATCCTTGATCAAGTTGAACAAGCATGCATCAGCACAAGATTAACTTCTACCGGGACTGAAGGTGAACTTGTAATAGGATTCAGTGGATCAGTACAAGATCTTATCCAAACTATTCAAAGATACCGGGAAAGATATCCTAAAGTTGGAATCGTATTACAACAACTTAGTACACCTATTCAAGTTAAAAATTTAATTGAAAAAAAATTGATATAGGAATTTTAGCTGCACCAATAAGTAGTAGTAAAATACATGTAAGGCCAGTCAAAAAGGTGTCATTTAAGGCTATTATTCCTGAAAAACATCCTCTTGCGCTCAAACAATCAATTTATATTCATGATTTGCAAAATGAACCTTTTATTATGGCAACTAGATCAGCGGCGCCATTTTATTATGATACGTTTATGAACCTGTTTCAAAATGTTGGTTTCGCACCGAAAATAACCGTCCAGGCAAATGATCTACAAACGGTTTCAGCATTAGTCGCAAATGGGATGGGGGTAGCATTATTACCTTCATCAATTAATCCATTAAATGGATTAATACAACGGAAAGTTGAGGATATAAATACTGAAATTGAGGCGTCACTTGCTTGGCGAAAAGACAATAAATCGGAAATATTAGAAAAATTTTTGGGGTTATATTTTGAATTTAATAATAATGGTGATGAGTTTATAAAATAGGTGATTTTTAGATATAATTAAGTTTGTTTTTGGTCTAAGTTTAAGCTTTACAGACTTTATCATTTTAGCCAAGAAGACTCCTTCCTCAAGGAACGCGAAGTGAGTAGGTGGGAGATGAATTGGCTTTGAACAAGGGATGGCAAGGAGCCATCTTAATTGTTCGACATACATAAATTGTTACTTCACTATCCATCGAATGTACGTTTGGTGTATAATAGTCATATACCGAAATGGAGGTGAATTAAATGATAATTAATAAAGCCTATAAGTTTCGTATCTATCCAAATCAAGCACAAGCAATTCTAATTAACAAAACGATAGGTTGTTCTCGTTTTGTATTCAATCATTTCCTATCCCTATGGGATCACGCATTTAAAGAGACAGGAAAAGGTTTGACATATGGTACATGCTCTGCCAAGCTTCCTGCCATGAAGAAAGAGTTTGTTTGGCTAAAAGAAGTGGACAGTATTGCGATTCAGTCGTCTGTTCGCAACCTTGCGGATGCGTATACACGCTTTTTCAAAAAACAAACAGCGCCCCGCGCTTTAGATATAAGAAGAATAACGTACAATCGTATACCACAAAACAAACAAATGAAAACATTGCCGTTGTAGGAAACAAAATAAAATTGCCAAAACTAGGTCTTGTTCGATTTGCCAAAAGTCGTGAAATAACGGGACGTATTGTAAATGCTACAGTTAGACGGAATCCTTCTGGCAGATACTTTGTATCATTGTTAGTCGAAACAGAAGTACAAGAACTTCCGAAAACAAGTTCTTACATTGGAATGGATGTAGGACTAAAAAATTTCGCCATTATGTCAGATGGAACAACTTATAAAAACCCAGAATTTTTTCGAGTATTAGAAGAGAAATTGGCGAAAGCACAGCGTGTCCTTTCTAGAAGAATGAAAGGATCTTCTCGTTGGAATAAACAACGAGTAAAGGTAGCTAGAATTCATGAATACATATCAAACTCTAGAAAAGATTACTTGGACAAAATTTCAACTGAAATCATCAAAAACCACGATGTTATCGGTATAGAGGATTTGCAAGTATCGAATATGTTAAAGAATCATAAGTTAGCAAAAGCAATTAGTGAAGTATCCTGGTCACAGTTTCGAACCATGTTAGAATACAAAGCAAAATGGTACGGAAAACAAGTCATTGTCGTATCGAAAACATTTGCTTCCAGCCAACTATGTTCTTGTTGTGGATATCAAAATAAAGACGTTAAGAATCTAAACCTACGTACATGGGTTTGCCCTTCATGTCAAACACATCATGATAGGGATATTAACGCAAGTATCAATCTAAAGCATGAAGCGATAAGGCTTCTAACCGCAAGGACTGCGGAGATAGCCTAATCAATTAGAGTTCGATAGAACCCTTTACTTAGGAATCCCCCACTTCTAAACGAAGTGAAAGTGGGGATAGTTCAACTTAAAGAGGTAGTTTGAAATCAAGCTACGGTTTTCAAGGATGTGGAGAAGGTATTTTCCACATCCTTATTTTTTTGGAATAATTTGTTTTTGTGTGTTAAAGAGAGGAACAGGAGAGATTTCTTATGGAAATTTATATGAAAAATATAGGGGAATTGTGTATTAGTTTTGTACAATAAAAACCGCACCAAATTTGATTGAAGAGGGGGATGTCCGTATTATTGTGGAAATAATGGGCGTCAGTCTACTCATCTTATTATTTTGTTTAACAGTTGCATTCAAAAGCTATGCAATTAATTATATTCTCGCTCTGTTTAAAAAAGTAAAGGTGTAATCAGTCCAATCTTTTGAATGAATTTGTGCAAAGAGAAATGGTCGTAGTAAAAGGGATATAACGAAAAGTATCAACTTGCTAAAAATGGACATGTAATTGAAAAAGTTAATTGCATTATTTTATGAATATATAATTATTATAATAATTCGTTTTATTGTAACATTTAACAGTTAATCAGGTGAAAAAACATGGTAAAATTTAACTGTAAGAAAATCTAAATTATAAATGGGGGAAGCGTTATGAAAGTTATTAAATCGAAATCATTAGTAAAACAATGTACAAGTATTGCTTTGGCAGGTGTAATTGGGGTTAGTGGTTTAGGTGCTTTCGGATCAAGTGTAAGTGCGGCTGAGAATATAAGTCATGTGAAGGAAAAACAAGTAACTCAAAATTATGACATATCAATATTGCAGTTACAAGACGCTATACAGCAAAAAAATGACCCTTTTATTAATCAAGTCAAAATTTTTATTAATAAGCATTTTCAGGAATCAGAATTTTTGTGGGGGAAAGTTAGTAATCCATTAAAAAAAGATATAGTAGATATACTTACAGGAGATAAAAAAGATTACTCTACAAAAATTAACAAAGCCCTAATAAATCACTTTAGAGAAGTACCATCATTACTAAAACAAGCAACTCCAAAATTTAAAAGAGAAATATTACAGTTACTTAATTATTTACCGAGATAAACGAAAAAAAGTTCTACTCAATAGGAGTAGAACTTTTTTTCGTTTATCTTCAGGCTGTGGAGAAAGTCTTCTCCACAGCCTGTTTTTGTGTCTGAACCTCTTTTTATGATGGGTGCTTTAAAAAATCATCGTGATGAACGTGTATCTGTTTCTGTAGAAGAGTTGGTTCCACAAGATCATTTCCTTCGTGCGATTGAAGCGACAATTAGTTTTGATTTTATTGAAGGGAAGTTACGCCCTTATTACTGTGAAAACAATGGACGTCCGTCAATCCATCCTATCGTTTTATTTAAAATGATGTTTATTGGATATTCTTACGGTATTCGTTCGGAGCGTCAATTGGAAAAAGAGATTAAAACGAATATCGCCTACCGTTGGTTTTTAGGGTTTTCTCTATCAGATACTATTCCAGATCATTCTACAATCAGTTGGAATCGTCGTACTCGCTTTATTCATACAAATATTTTCTAAGAAATTTTTGATGAGATTGTGAGGCAAGCGACAGAGTACCGGATGGTGGGAGGACGTGCGCTGATGACAGATTCTACGCACATTAAGGCCAATGCTAATAAAAATAAGTTTGTATATAAATATAAAAAAGAAAAGGAAAATTTTTACATAGACGAACTAGAAGCTGCGGTAATTGAAGATCGTGAGGTACACGAAAAAAAGAATTAAAACCCAGAAAGGAAAGTGATACTCCCACTAAAAAAACTCGTATAAGTACTACGGATCCAGATAGTGGATTTTTAATGAGAGATGGAAAACCGAACGGTTTTCATTTCTTTAGACCATCGTACGACTGATGCGAAGTACAATATTATTACAGATACTTATTTAACGGCTGGAAATATGGCAGATTCCGAGCCATATTTAGCGCGTCTACAAGCTCAAATTGATAAATTCGGATTTAAAGTGGAAGCAGTAGCTCTTGATGCAGGCTATTTTACAGGGTATATCTGTAAGAAATTATCGGAGAGAAATATATTTATGGTGATGGGGTATCACCGATTTGGAAAACGAAATAAGGAAGTACCAAAAAGCCAATTTAAATATGTAGAAGAAATGTGCATTTGCTTGTCCGATGGGGTGTATTTTAGAGTATGCGACAACGGATCGTGAAGGATATCGTCACTATAAATCCAACCCAGAAGACTGCGCTGTTTGTCCGCTACGTGAGGTATGTTTTTCAAAGAAACAAAAACAAAAAGTTATCACTCATCATATATGGTAGAAATATAAGGATATCGTTAAAAAAAACAAACTAACAGTTACAGGGAAAAAGTTGTACAAAGTACGCTGTTCAACTATAGAGCGAAGCTTTGCGGACGCCAAAGAACTACATGGCTATCGATATGCTCGATTTAGGGGCTGAAGTCTGTCCAAATGCAGGCTTATCTCACCGCAACTTGTCAAAACATGAAAAAAATAGCCCTCCATCTGACCAAAAATGGTCTGGTGGAGGGCTATTTTTTTGAAACTCTATTATTTTATGTTGTTTTTTCGTTTATCTTAATACACAGAAGAATCTATATTAACCAACATAGAACTAATAACAGATAAGAGATGAATATATTTGAATTTTATTAATTAAATCCAGAAAAAAATATCAGAATAGAAAATGCTTTAAGGCCTATTTGCAGTTGAATATTTATGGTATGAATATTGCCGTATTTCTTAGTATGCTAAAAATACAAGCCTGTAAATCACTTTGTTATGACTGTAAAGTAAAAGAAGGATATTGAACTATTTTATTATTTATAAGGTATTATATATACTTTGAGATTCAGAAGGTTTGAATAAGTTACGCTTTATATGCCGATATTTTGGTTCAACTAGAGTATCAAATGTGGAATATTTCTTTGCTATATTGTAAATGTCAAGATAAACATGTACATTTTCGCTTGTTTAAGCATGTACAAAATCAATCATTTTCTTTGCTAAAATGATCTTTAATTCGATAGGATTGTCCTACAATAC
>NZ_JAKUFX010000120.1:0-17373 GCF_022663635.1 Bacillus cereus group sp. BfR-BA-01356
TATCTAGAAATATCTTGAGACGTCCAAGTATTTTCTTTATTACTGGACTCTTATTAGAGAGTAAAACTAAGCCTGAGATAGGGCTTAAATATTAATATACGAGGGGAATGGAAAATAAAATTTCAACTTGGCTAGGAATAGTAGCAGCTATGGGAGTTCTTGCTATTGCAGTTACATTTGGAATGTTAGAACTTGCAGATAATCCAGTAGATAAAGAAGTGAGCGCTCAAATAGATAAAAAAGAAGACCAAACAATAGTAGGTAGAGAGGTGGATGGGGTCTTTGTTGATGTGTATGTTACTGAAAATTCTACTGAAAGCGAAGTCATTACAGCGATGCATCGCATGACTCATCAAAAAGTGGTGGCAGAACGAAAATCGGGCTCTATCCCAATGATTCAAAGTAATGCTAAAAAATTAAAAGAAATTATAAATAAGAGTAGCTTTACGAAGAAAAATGAACTTTTAGCAATTGCTGATAGATGGGCGAAAAAAGATTTTAATAAAATTGTAGAAGATCACAATTATTTCTCGGATGCTCAAGAAGATAGCGTTTGTAAAGTAACTAGAGCAATGGATGCGTTAGAAGAGCAACATTATATTTTAACTACATTCGGGGAGGGAAAAGCGAAAGAACTATACGAATCAGGGGATGCTCCGCACGTTCAATAAAAAATAATATAAAGGGCTTCTAGTTTTTTTATGATCGTGTTTTTAGAACGCAATGGGGACTTATAAATAAATAGTCTGCTTTCTTTATGACGTGTAACAAAAAAAGAAAAGATGTGATTCATTATTAAATGATGAAGGAACGGCTAAATCACATCGTAGTACATCTGTTAAAGGATTTTAGTAGGAAAGGCATCCGTGATATAATAGAAAATAATAAAAAGTCCTGCAAAACAGGACTGTATTATTCTTCGTCTTTATTTTGTTTTTCTAATTCAACTAGCTTTTGAATTAAAATGTGCTGCGGCATATGCATGAGTTGTTCAAGTGGAACACCTAGTGCTTTTGATAAGCGGACTGCAGTATCTGGAGAGATTTGTAATGGTCTCATAGAAGTACCTCCTTTTTCGTATAGTATAGCATAAGATTGGGGGAGTGAGGATGACTCTTATATTTGCACATCGTGGTGCGGCTGGAACGTACCCAGAAAATACAATGATTTCATTTGAAGCGGCTGAGTCTTTTAGAGCGGATGGAATTGAACTTGATGTTCAATTAACGAAAGATGGAAAATTTGTCGTCATTCATGATGAAACGGTGGACCGGACAACAAATGGAAAAGGCGCGGTTCGGAATTATGTATATGAGGACTTATGCAAGTTAGATGCAAGTTATAAATTTGGTGATAAAGTAGGTTTTTGTAAAATACCACTTTTAGAAGAGGTATTAGAATGGCTTGAACAAACGAGTTTGCTACTTAATATTGAACTTAAAAATAATAAAATTCCATACAGAGGTTTAGAGGAAGAAGTTATAACGCTTGTGCGGAAATTTAGTCTAGAGGATCGTGTTATATTTTCTTCGTTTAATCACTACAGTATGAAACGGTGCCATATGATGGCTCCTGATATTCAAACAGCAATTTTATATCGCGAAGGTTTGCATAGTCCGTGGGCATACGCGAAAAAAATGGGGGCTACAGCAGTACATCCGAATTATCGTTACCTTCAAGATGCTATTGCCGAACTAACGATGGAAAGTGGTGTAGAGGTTCGCCCTTATACAATTAATGAAGAAACGCTTATGCGTAAATATTTTGATATGAATATATCGGCGATTATTACTGATTACCCTGAAACGGCAAGAACGTTAATGCCAATAAAAAAATGAGACCGCGTGTAACGGTCTCATTTTTTTATTTATAAATAGTGGGGCATTCCTATCTTCTAAAGCGAGCTTGTACTTTATTTCGTTTACGGTCTCGGTGCAAGACGAAGCCACCGAAGATATAAAACCCGAGCCCGAAGCAGAGAGCGCCGATTAAAAATTGTAACCACAGTATAGAGATTGGTGGAAATAGAATCCCGAATACAGTATCTCTCATTAACTTTATACCAAACACAGCTAATGAAATAGGGATGAGTGCTAATAGTAGAGCAACGTAACGCTGCATACATAACGCTCCTTTTCAGATTATTTCGTATATTTTAATGATGTTATAGGGAAAGGGGGTTTGTCAAGAGGGTGCTGAACGAGTAAGATAAAAGTGTGAAAAAATTTGCAGAGTTACTTCGAGAGGAAGTGGGATATATGAAACAAAAAGTATTAATTGTTGGTGCAGGTGAAGGCGGGAGCGCACTGCTGAATCTGTTACAAAGTTCGAATATATTTCAAATTATAGGGATTATTGATATAAATCCGTTGGCAAAAGGACTACAAATTGCTAAGGAATACGGGATTGCAATTGGAGAAAGTGTAACTCCATTTCTTTCTATGCATATCGATGTAATATTTGATATGACAGGTGAAGATGATGTGCATAAGGTTTTATTGGAAAAAAAGAAAAAAGACACTCTTCTTATACCAGGTGATATCGCAAAAATTGTTACAGGATTAGCGCATGAGAAGGAAGGGCTAATTGGGCGATTAGAGGAACAAACGCAACAAGGAGAATTAATTTTAAATTCTACACATGATGGCATGATCGTAATTGATCGAGAGGGACAAGTTCGTCTTTTTAATAAAAGTGCAGAGCGTATTATCGGATATAAAAAAGAAGAGGCGATAGGAAAATATATTTTAGAAGTCATTCCAACTAGTAAATTACTTCGCATTATACGTACGAAACAAATAGAAGTAAATTATGAACTAACATTAGAGAATGGAAAGAAAATTATTACAACGCGTATACCGATATTAAAAGAGGGCGGAGAGGTACAAGGGGCATTTGCAATTTTTAAAGATATAACAGAAGTTGTAGATTTAGCGGAAGAAGTTACAGATTTAAAGGAAATTCAAACACTATTAGAGGCAATTATTAACTCATCTGAAGAAGCAATTTCGGTTGTGGATGAAAAAGGAAGAGGTTTAGTCATTAACCCGGCATATACGAAATTAACGGGTTTAACAGAAGAAGATATTATTGGGAAGCCTGCTACAACTGATATTGTAGAAGGCGAAAGTATGCATATGAAAGTACTTCGAACGCGTCGTGCGGTGCGCGGAATACATATGAAGATTGGGCAAAAAAAGCGCGATGTAATTGTAAACGTGGCACCAGTCATTGTGGATGGAATATTGAAAGGAAGCGTCGGCGTTATCCGTGACGTGTCGGAAATTCAAAAGTTAACAAATGAATTGAATAGAGCAAGGCAAATTATTCGCACATTAGAAGCGAAATATTCATTTGATGATATTGTCGGGAATTCAGATGAAACAACGGCAGCTATCGAACAGGCGAAGCTAGGAGCAAATACACCAGCAACAGTACTGTTACGCGGTGAATCTGGGACTGGTAAAGAATTGTTTGCACATGCAATCCATAATGGAAGTAATCGAAAATACAATAAGTTCGTCCGTGTAAACTGTGCGGCCATTTCGGAGACGTTGTTAGAAAGTGAATTATTTGGTTATGAGGAAGGGGCGTTTTCTGGAGCGAAAAGAGGCGGGAAACGTGGGTTCTTTGAGGAAGCAAATAACGGTAGTATTTTTTTAGATGAAATAGGGGAGTTATCTGCAAATACACAAGCGAAACTCCTTCGTGTACTGCAGGAAAAAGAAATTGTAAAAGTTGGTGGAACGAAAGCGATACCTATTAATGTTCGAGTAATTGCAGCGACGCATGTGAATTTAGAAAAGGCTATTCTAGAAGGGAAGTTTAGGGAGGATTTATATTATCGATTAAATAAAATCCCAATTCAAATTCCATCTCTTCGTCAACGTAAAGGAGATATACCGACAATTGCGGACAGATTGATTCAAAAAATTAATCAAGATTACGGTCGTAATGTAGAAGGGCTCACTGATTCAGCCATTTTATATTTACAATCATACGAATGGCCAGGGAATGTGAGGGAACTTGAAAATATTCTGGGAAGAGCTATTATCTTTATGAATTATAACGAGACCTATATTGATGTACACCATTTACCGCCATTACATAACGAAGAGCAGGTGGAGTCAAAGCAATCTCATTTATTACCTGAATTAGAAGAAAAGCCACTTGAACATTTAGTGACAGAGTTTGAAGGGAATATTATTCATGAATATTTGGAGAGATTTGATGGGAATAAAACGCAAACTGCAAAAGCGTTAGGAATTTCCGTTCGAAATTTATATTACAAGCTAGAAAAGCATGACCATGCAAAAAATAGCATGCAATAAATTGCGTACCGTGCAATTTATTGCATGGTATACAAAAAGCGACAAAATAAGACAGAATATTTTGTTATTTTCCAAAGTATTGATTTTACTGCATTTTGAATGCGTTTTCATTATTGGTAAGACCACTTTTAAAAGTTGGCACGGTATTTGCTTTATAAATAGACGAGGGACGACGGAAAGGGTTGATTACAAAATATGAAGTTAGAATACTTAATTGATCAAGCAGCAGGGCAGCCTAAAAAAACTGTAGCTGTAGCAGTAGCTGAAGATCATGAAGTAATTGAAGCTGTAGCGAAAGCAATTAAATTACAGTTAGCTCAATTTCGTCTATATGGAAATCAAGAAAAAATAATGGGGATGCTACAAGAACATGGTTTACAAACTTCAGAACATGTTGAAGTGATTGCAGCAATGTCTAGTGCAGAGGCTGCAGAACTTTCTGTTAAAGCTGTGAGAAATGGTGAAGCAGACGTGCTTATGAAGGGGAACATCCCAACAGCGAATATTTTGAAGGCTGTGTTAAACAAAGAGTGGGGCCTACGTAAAGGTAGCGTACTTTCACATGTAGCAGCATTTGAAGTTCCAAATTACGATCGTCTTATTTTCGTTACAGATGCAGCGATGAACATCGCACCTGATGTAACACAAAAAGCTGCTATTATACAAAATACTGTAGAAGTTGCCCGGGCAATAGGAATCGACTTGCCAAAAGTGGCACCAATTGCAGCAGTAGAAGTTGTGAATCCAGCGATGCAGGCGACAATTGATGCAGCGATGTTAACACAAATGAATCGCCGCGGACAAATTAAAGATTGTATCGTTGATGGACCACTTGCTTTAGATAATGCAGTATCACAAATTGCAGCAGAGCATAAAGGCATAGTAAGTGATGTAGCAGGTAAGGCAGATATTTTACTCGTCCCAACGATTGAAGCTGGAAATGTGCTATATAAATCACTCGTATACTTTGCGGATGCAAAAGTAGGAGCAATGATTGCTGGCGCAAAAGCACCGATTGTTTTAACATCTCGTGCTGATTCAGCAGAAACAAAAGTATATTCATTAGCATTGGCAGTTGCGACTGCTTCAAAATAAACCAAAAAGGGTAAAACATTAGGGGGAAACGACAATGACATTAGAAATCTTCGAATACTTAGAAAAATATGATTATGAGCAAGTAGTATTTTGTCAAGATAAAGAATCTGGTTTAAAAGCAATTATTGCAATTCATGATACAACACTTGGACCGGCTCTTGGTGGAACAAGAATGTGGACATATGATTCTGAAGAAGCGGCGATTGAAGATGCATTGCGTCTTGCAAAAGGGATGACATACAAAAACGCAGCAGCTGGTTTAAACTTAGGTGGTGCGAAAACAGTAATTATCGGTGATCCTCGTAAAGATAAGAGCGAAGCAATGTTCCGTGCACTAGGACGTTATATCCAAGGACTAAACGGACGTTACATTACAGCTGAAGATGTTGGTACAACAGTAGATGATATGGATATTATCCATGAAGAAACTGACTTTGTAACAGGTATCTCACCATCATTCGGTTCTTCTGGTAACCCATCTCCGGTAACTGCATACGGTGTTTACCGTGGTATGAAAGCAGCTGCAAAAGAAGCTTTCGGTACTGACAATTTAGAAGGAAAAGTAATTGCTGTTCAAGGCGTTGGTAACGTAGCATATCACCTATGCAAACATTTACACGCTGAAGGAGCAAAATTAATTGTTACAGATATTAATAAAGAAGCTGTACAACGTGCTGTAGAAGAATTCGGTGCATCAGCAGTTGAACCAAATGAAATTTACGGTGTTGAATGCGATATTTACGCACCATGTGCACTAGGCGCAACAGTTAATGATGAAACTATTCCACAACTTAAAGCAAAAGTAATCGCAGGTTCTGCAAATAACCAATTAAAAGAAGATCGTCATGGTGACATCATTCATGAAATGGGTATTGTATACGCACCAGATTATGTAATTAATGCAGGTGGCGTAATTAACGTAGCAGACGAATTATATGGATACAATAGAGAACGTGCACTAAAACGTGTTGAGTCTATTTATGACACGATTGCAAAAGTAATCGAAATTTCAAAACGCGATGGCATAGCAACTTATGTAGCGGCAGATCGTCTAGCTGAAGAGCGCATTGCAAGCTTGAAGAATTCTCGTAGCACTTACTTACGCAACGGTCACGATATTATTAGCCGTCGCTAATCATTCATATATAACTTTTACAAAAGGTGTGGTTACCTCTTATGAGGTTTCCACTTCCTTTTGAATTTATTAGTGGAGGTAGCAACATTGTCTGTAAATCGAATTCTTGTTATTAACCCAGGTAGTACATCCACAAAAATTGGTGTTTTTGATAATGAAAGACCCGTTCTAGAAGAAACGATTCGTCATGACGTAGAACAGATTGGAAAATATAAGAGAATTATCGACCAATATGAGTTTCGAAAAGAAACGATTTTAGAAGTTCTACATTCTCATGGTATTAACATTTCAAAATTAAACGCTGTTTGTGGGCGTGGTGGATTACTTCGTCCAATCGAAGGCGGTACGTATACAGTAAACGATGCGATGTTAGAAGATTTGAAAAATGGCTTTAGCGGTCATCACGCTTCAAACCTTGGAGGCATTTTAGCATATGAAATTGCTTCTGGATTAAACATTCCTGCATTCATTGTAGATCCTGTCGTTGTAGATGAGATGGAGCCGGTTGCTCGTATAAGTGGCATTGCTGGTATGGAACGCAAAAGTATCTTCCATGCATTAAATCAAAAAGCAGTTGCTCGTAAAGTAGCTGAACAGTTAAATCACAAATACGAGGATTTAAATTTATTAGTTACACATATGGGTGGCGGTATTACAGTTGGTGCTCATAAAAAAGGAAGAGTAATCGATGTGAATAACGGTTTAAACGGAGAAGGACCATTTAGTCCAGAGCGCGCTGGTACAGTACCAGTAGGGCAACTAGTAGAAATGTGTTTCTCTGGTGAGTATTACCGTGATGAAATGATTAAAAAACTTGTCGGACAAGGTGGACTTGTAAGTTTAATCGGTACAAATGATGCGATTAAAGTAGAGCAAATGGTTGAAAAAGGTGATCCTGAAGCAACTCTTATTTATAAAGCAATGGCATATCAAGTTGCAAAAGAGATTGGCGGAGCTAGCGCTGTACTTCACGGGAAAATCGATGCAATCGTATTAACTGGTGGACTGGCATACAGTAAAATTCTTGTCGATGAAATAAAAGAGCGAGTGGACTGGATTGCAGATGTTATCGTACATCCAGGCGAAGATGAGTTAGAAGCGTTAGCAGAAGGAGCACTTCGTGTATTACGTGAAGAAGAAGCTCCAAAAGAATACGTTGTACGTGAAAAAGAAACGGTAGCTAGGGGTTGAGATAATGGCAAAAGAATATGATTTAGTCATCGTTGGCGGCGGTACTGGTGGATATGTTGCTGCAATTCGTGCATCACAACTAGGGTTAAAAACTGCACTAGTCGAAAAAGAAAATCTTGGTGGTACTTGTTTACACAAAGGATGTATTCCTAGTAAAGCTCTTTTACGTAGTGCGGAAGTATATGCAACTGCTAAAAAAAGCGAAGAGTTCGGAGTTATTGTAAGCAATGTAGAACTAAACTTTGCGAAAGTACAAGAGCGTAAAGAGAAGATAGTAACGCAGCTTCATAAAGGCGTTCAACATTTAATGAAACAAGGTAAAATTGATGTGTTTGAAGGTATTGGCCGTATTCTTGGCCCATCTATTTTCTCTCCGATGCCAGGGACAATTTCAGTTGAACTTGCAAGTGGAGAAGAGAATGAAATGTTAATTCCAAAAAATGTACTTATTGCAACAGGTTCTCGTCCAAATTCATTACCAGGTTTAGAATTAGACGGAGAGTACGTAATGTCTTCAGATCATGCTCTAAAAATGGAAACGCTTCCTAGTTCGATTATTATCGTTGGTGGCGGTGTAATCGGTATTGAGTGGGCATCTATGCTTGCTGACTTCGGTGTAGAAGTTACAGTATTAGAGTATGCGAAAACGATATTACCACTAGAAGATCAAGACGTTTCAAAAGAAATGCAACGTCTATTCAAGAAAAAAGGTATTAAAGTGGTAACTGGTGCAAAAGTATTACCAGAAACATTGGTAAAAGATAATGGAGTAACAATCCAAGCTGAACACAACGGTGAAAATAAAGAATTTAAAGCAGAAAAAATGCTTGTATCTGTAGGAAGACAAGCGAATACGCAAAATATTGGCTTAGAGAACACAGATATCGTTGTGGAAAAAGGATACATTCAAACAAATGAGTTTTATCAAACGAAAGAATCGCATATTTACGCAATTGGAGATGTAATCGGTGGCCTGCAACTCGCTCACGTTGCTTCTCACGAAGGAATTGCTGCAGTAGAACATATTGCAGGGAAAGAAGTTACACCAATCGATTACTCTATGGTATCAAAATGCGTATATAGCAGTCCGGAAGTTGCTTCTGTCGGTTTAACAGAACAAGAAGCGAAAGAAAAAGGCTATAAGTTAAAAGTAGGTAAGTTCTCATTCCGCGCAATCGGAAAAGCACTTGTATACGGAGAATCAGATGGTTTCGTAAAACTTGTAGTTGATGAAGAGACAAATGACATTCTTGGTGTTCATATGATTGGACCGCATGTAACAGATATGATTTCTGAAGCGGGTCTTGCAAGAGTACTTGATGCAACACCTTGGGAAGTAGCACATACAATTCATCCGCATCCATCATTATCTGAGGCGATTGGTGAAGCAGCACTTGCTGTAGATGGAAGAGCGTTACACGCATAAAAATGTGGATTTAGGAGGTTATGAAAAATGGCAGAAGTAAAAGAAAAGCGCCATGAAGAGCTTGGCTTAAGTGATGAGCAAGTATTAGAAATGTTCCGTACGATGTTACTTGCACGTAAAATAGACGAACGTATGTGGTTATTAAACCGTGCTGGTAAAATTCCATTCGTAATTTCTTGTCAAGGACAAGAGGCTGCACAAGTTGGAGCGGCGTTCGCTCTTGATAGAGAGAAAGATTATGCATTACCATACTACCGTGATATGGGTGTTGTACTAGCATTTGGTATGACAGCTAAAGAGCTTATGTTGTCTGCTTTCGCGAAAGCTGGAGATCCAAACTCTGGTGGTCGTCAAATGCCTGGTCACTTCGGTCAAAAGAAAAATCGTATTGTTACAGGTTCATCTCCAGTAACAACGCAAGTACCACATGCAGTTGGTATTGCATTAGCTGGAAAAATGGAGAAGAAAGATTTAGTAACGTTCGTTACATTTGGAGAAGGTTCTTCAAACCAAGGTGACTTCCATGAAGGGGCAAACTTTGCTGGTGTACACAAACTACCTGTTATTTTTATGTGTGAAAATAACAAATATGCAATCTCTATTCCAGTTGAAAAACAATTAGCATGTAAAAACGTATCAGATCGTGCGATTGGTTACGGTATGCCTGGATATACAATAGACGGAAACGATCCGCTTGCAGTATATAAAGCTATAAAAGAAGCAGCAGATCGCGGTCGTCGTGGTGAAGGCCCAACTTTAATTGAAACAGTATCATATCGTTTAACAGCACATTCTAGTGACGATGATGATCGTGTTTATCGTGATAAAGAAGAAGTAGAAGAAGCAAAGAAAAAAGATTCAATTATAACATTCGCGGCTTATTTAAAAGAAGCTGGTGTATTAACTGAGGAATCGGAAAAACAAATGTTAGACGAAATTATGCATATCGTAAATGAAGCAACAGAATATGCAGAAAATGCTCCGTATGCAGCACCTGAAGATGCATTGAAGCACGTATACGCAGAATAGGGGGGAACGTTTCATGGCTGTAATGTCTTATATTGATGCTATTACATTAGCAATGCGCGAAGAAATGGAACGCGATGAGAAAGTATTCGTTTTAGGAGAAGATGTTGGTAAAAAAGGTGGCGTGTTTAAAGCGACACACGGTTTGTATGATCAATTTGGTGAAGATCGTGCGCTTGATGCACCGCTTGCAGAATCTGCAATTGCTGGGGTAGCAATTGGTGCGGCAATGTATGGTATGCGTCCAATCGCTGAAATGCAGTTTGCTGATTTCATCATGCCAGCAGTAAACCAAATTGTTTCTGAGGCAGCAAAAATTCGTTATCGTTCTAATAATGATTGGACTTGTCCAGTTACAATTCGTGCACCATTTGGCGGGGGTGTTCACGGTGCATTGTATCATTCACAATCTGTAGAAGCGATGTTTGCAAACCAACCAGGTTTAAAAATCGTTATCCCTTCTACACCATATGATGCAAAAGGCTTATTAAAAGCAGCCATTCGTGATGAAGATCCAGTATTATTCTTCGAACATAAACGTGCATATCGTTTAATTAAAGGTGAAGTGCCGGAGGATGACTACGTATTACCAATCGGAAAAGCAGATGTAAAACGTGAAGGTGATGATATTACAGTTATCACGTACGGATTATGTGTTCATTTTGCTCTTCAAGCGGCTGAAAAGTTAGCACAAGATGGCATCTCTGCACACATTCTTGATTTACGTACTGTATATCCATTAGATAAAGAAGCAATCATTGAAGCAGCTTCTAAAACAGGTAAAGTTCTTCTTGTAACAGAAGACAATAAAGAAGGAAGCATTATGAGTGAAGTGGCAGCAATTATTGCTGAAAACTGTCTATTTGATTTAGATGCGCCAATCGCACGTCTTGCAGGTCCAGACGTTCCAGCAATGCCATATGCACCAACAATGGAAAAATTCTTTATGGTAAATCCAGATAAAGTTGAAAAAGCAATGCGTGAACTTGCGGAATTTTAATCGGGGGGACTATACATGGCTGTAGAAAATATTACAATGCCTCAGCTCGGGGAGAGCGTTACAGAGGGCACAATTAGTAAATGGCTCGTTAATGTTGGCGATCACGTAAACAAGTATGATCCGCTTGCAGAAGTAATGACTGATAAAGTAAATGCTGAAGTACCATCTTCTTTCACGGGGATTGTGAAAGAGTTAATCGCTGGTGAAGGTGATACGTTAGCTGTAGGTGAAGTAGTTTGTGTGATTCAAGTAGAAGGCGCAGATGAAGTAGCAGCAACAGCTGTTGAGGAAAAAACAAAAGAAGAACCAAAGGCGGAAGTAGCTACGTCTGAAAAAGCACCGAAAGTAAAACAACCAACTGATGGAAAACCACGTTTTTCACCAGCTGTGTTAAAACTTGCGGGTGAGCATAACGTTGATTTAGATCTAGTAGAAGGTACGGGAGCAAACGGCCGTATCACTCGTAAAGATATTTTAAAGCTAGTGGAATCTGGAAATATTCCGCAAGCAGGTGCGGCGAAGAAAGAGGAAGCTGTAGCGGCAGTAGTAGAAGCTCGCCCAGAAGCACCAAAAGCAGCACCAGTAGCGCAAAAAGTAGAAGCTGCGAAACCAGTTTCTGTACCTACAATGCCTGGAGATATCGAAATTCCAGTAACAGGTGTGCGTAAAGCAATCGCAGCAAACATGTTACGTAGTAAACACGAAGCACCACATGCTTGGATGATGATTGAAGTAGATGTGACAAACCTTGTGTCATACCGTAACTCAATTAAAGGTGACTTTAAGAAGCGTGAAGGCTTTAACTTAACGTTCTTTGCTTTCTTCGTAAAAGCAGTAGCACAAGCGTTAAAAGAGTATCCTCAAATTAATTCAATGTGGGCTGGCGATAAAATTGTTCAGAAGAAAGATATTAACCTTTCTATCGCTGTTGCAACAGAGGAAGAACTATTTGTACCAGTAATTAAGCAAGCGGACGAGAAAACAATTAAAGGTATCGCTCGTGAAATTACAGAACTTGCAGGAAAAGTACGTACGAAATCGTTAAAAGCAGACGAAATGCAAGGTGGAACATTTACAATTAATAACACAGGATCATTCGGTTCTGTTCAATCTATGGGTATTATTAATTACCCACAAGCGGCTATTCTACAAGTTGAATCAATTGTAAAACGCCCAGTAATTATGGATAACGGTATGTTCGGTGCTCGTGATATGGTTAACTTATGTTTATCACTTGATCACCGGGTACTTGATGGTTTAATTTGTGGTAAGTTCTTAGGACGTGTTAAAGAAATTTTAGAAAACATGTCAGAAAACAATACATCTGTATATTAATAAAAAGCTCGCTTATGCGAGCTTTTTATTATCTTATTTCTTCATCTACATCCTACTATATGTATAAATACCTTTCCCAGTAATCTTACAATAAACGATTATGTATTAGGAATTTACGAAAATACATTGCTGATATATGGTATATGGATATAAAATAAGAAAAGAATAATTTTTTTGGCAAATCTTACTGATGAAACTGTAGTATAATATATTGTATTGTATGAAAAAGAGAGTTATTCTATATAAGTGTTTTATAGATAATGTGTAATCAGTCGTCAAAACATGAAGAATGTTGACTCCTGGTTTTTTATTTTTGCCGTAACAATGTTTCAGGAGGATGTCATGAAAAGAAGTACCGAGTTTCTAAAAAGTTTAGATGTAAAATTAATTTTAATTTTGTGTGCACTATGTGTGACGAGTATAGCTGCTATATATAGCAGTCAGCAAACGGG
This sequence comes from Bacillus cereus group sp. BfR-BA-01356, assembly GCF_022663635.1. Classification (NCBI taxonomy): domain Bacteria; kingdom Bacillati; phylum Bacillota; class Bacilli; order Caryophanales; family Bacillaceae; genus Bacillus; species Bacillus cereus group sp. BfR-BA-01356. The sequence goes on from NZ_JAKUFX010000120.1 coordinate 12,992, forward strand.
ACAGTATGGAGCTGCAAACTTTGCTATGAAACAAGGTGTTAACTACATAATTGGGGTTGTATTGTTACTTCTTGTTGCAAGCATCGACTTAGATCAATTGCAAAAATTGTCTTGGCCACTTTATATTGCCGGGTTTGCTTCACTTATTCTTTTGAAAGTATTACCACCATCAGGTTTTACACCTGAAAAATTAGGTGCAAAAAGATGGTTTTTTTTTCCAGTATTTGGACAAATTCAGCCGTCTGAGTTTTTCAAAATTGCATTGCTACTTGTAGTAGCGAGTATAGCAGTAAAACATAATGCACAGTATATGGCAAGGACATTCCAAACAGATTTAAAGCTAGTAGGTAAAATTATGCTAGTGTCACTTCCACCTATGGCGGTTGTATATAGTCAACCTGATACAGGTATGGTGTTCTTATATGCTGCTGCTATTGCATGTATTTTATTTATGTCAGGTATTCAAAAGAAATTGATAGCATTATGTACAGTTATTCCGTTGACCATATTATCTGCTTTAATATTTATTTTCTTTAAGTATCAAGATTTTTTCTATAATAATTTAGTTACTTTACTAAAACCTCACCAACAGTCGCGTATTGTAGGTTGGTTAAATCCATTTGAAAATGCAGATCAAGGTTATCAAACGCAACAATCGATTTTAGCTGTAGGTAGTGGAGGAATGGAAGGTAAAGGGTTTGGGGGAGGAAGCGTCTATATCCCAGAGAAGCATACTGACTTTATTTTCGCTACAATTGCCGAAGAAGGTGGATTTATCGTAGCAGCCTTAGTTGTCTTCTTGTTCCTATTACTACTATATCGAACAATTATTATTGGTTATTCCGCTGATAATTTATTTGGTACATTATTATGCGCTGGATCGATCGGTATATTAACAGTTCAAATATTCCAAAACATCGGTATGATCGTTGGATTAATGCCTGTAAAAGGTATTGCATTACCTTTCTTATCGTATGGGGGAAGTTCCTTATTCTCGAATATGATTATGATGGGGCTCATACTATCGGTACGGAAAACGTATAAAAAATATATGTTTTCAGTTAAGTAAAAAAAGCTGGTTCGTTTTTAAACGAACCAGCTTTTTTACATATATGCTCATAAACGTTGCAAACTAAAACAGGATAGCAGTTTGAGACGGGTAAGGAGTGCAAAGTGATGCATATGCATATTTTTGAAGGAGCACGGCATCTTTCTAATAGTGAATGGGTTATTCGGGCTATTATAGCATACATATTTTTAATATTAGTTGCGAAAGCGATGGGGCAAAGGTCTATCGCACAACTTCGTTTTTTAGATGTTGTATTAGTGTTATTGCTTGGTGGGAATATTTCTAACGCATTGTCTGATGAAAAAGTAGGGTTACTGGGCTCGATGATTACAACGTTCATACTCGTTGTACTTCATATTATAAGCTCAGTTTTAATGCTGAAATGGGATAGATGGAGACGTTTTTTAGAGCCAGCACCTATCATTCTTATACATAATGGTTCCATTGATTTTAGCAATTTGAAAAAGGCGAGAATTACCGTGGAATATTTGTTTTCGGAACTTCGTATGCGAAATGTGAGCGATATTCAAACGATTAAATTAGCATTATGGGAAGCGAACGGTGTCGTTTCTATATTTCGGTATCCAGAATATGAAGCAGTTTCACGGCTTGATCTTAAAGTGGCGGGAAAAAAATCTCCAGTTTCTTTTGTATTAGTAAAGGATGGGAGGATACAGAAAGATGTTCTTGCATTATTAGGAAAAACAGAAGCGTGGGCGAGAAAATTTCTAGAGGAGAGTACAGAAGTCGAATCCATTATGTTAGCTACAGTAGATGAATCACATAAAATAAATATTTTGTTAAAAAAATGAAAAATATACGCATTTTGTCGTTTCGTACATATGATACAATAGTGTGGACAACGAAAAAGGAGGCGATACGGTGGGATATGTAGAAGAATTACGAAAAATAGTTGGTCATCGCCCTTTAATTTTAGTTGGTGCTGTTGTACTCGTTATAAATGAAAATGGATATGTTTTATTGCAGCAGCGGACAGAGCCGTACGGAAAATGGGGACTACCTGGTGGGCTAATGGAGCTTAGTGAATCACCAGAAGAAACAGCTTATCGTGAAGTATATGAAGAGACAGGAATAAAAGTGAAGAACTTGCAACTAATCAATGTATTTTCTGGAGCGAACTACTTTACAAAATTAGCAAACGGTGATGAATTTCAATCTGTAACAACCGCCTATTATACAGATGAATACGAAGGGGATTTTGTTATGAATAAAGAAGAAGCAGTTCAGCTTAAATTCTTTTCAGTAACAGAACTACCTGACTATATTGTAGGATCGCATAAAAAAATGATTGCTGAATATATGAAGATTATGGAAAAAAAGATATAATCATAGTGAAAGAAATACAAAAACACAGTTCTGGTTGGTAGTCCAGACGCATGATTTCATGTCAGTAACCTTCCCCTCCGGGATGTCCCGTATTTCTAATCTTTTAAAGGAGGGGCTGTCAATGGATTTGACAGTATATCACGATGGCCAATTTTTTGTTGGAATCATTACATGCAAAGAAAAAGGGAAATTGTATGGAGCGAGGTATATTTTTGGGGCGGAACCGTCAGATGAAGAAGTGCTTATGTTTGTGAATAGTTCACTTTTAGAGCATTTTCAGCACTTTGCAAAATGTGGTGTAGAAATTAAAGAAAAACAGCGTCCTAAAAACATAAAGCGTACCATACGACAAGCAGCAAAAGAAATAAATATTAAACGTTTTACTAAGGCGCAAGAGGCGATTAGTTTATCTTATGAATTGCATAAACAAGAAAAGAAAGTGCAGTCTAAAGAGAAGCGAGAAGCTGAAAAAGAAAGAAGACGTTTAATGAAAGTACAAAAAGCAAAGCAAAAACATCGTGGTCATTAAAGAAAAGGTGTTAGAGCAAGAGCTCTAACACCTTTTCTATACTTAAATACAAGTAAACTTACTTGTATTTCATAAACATTAACTGGTAAGATACAAATAGGTAGTTTTAGAGGAGGGAAAAGAGTGATTAATTTTAACTTTTTTATGAATGATGTTGTCCGCCAAGCGCGTGAAGAGATTGTCTCTGCTGGATATACAGAATTGACGACGCCAGAAGCGGTAGAAGAAGCGTTTAAAAGAAATGGAACAACACTTGTAATGGTAAACTCTGTATGTGGTTGTGCAGGTGGTATTGCTCGTCCTGCTGCTGCGCATTCCGTACATTATGATAAACGTCCTAACCACCTTGTAACGGTGTTTGCAGGGCAAGATAAAGAAGCGACAGCAAGAGCGCGTGAATATTTCGAAGGGTACCCACCTTCTTCTCCATCATTTGCTTTATTAAAAGATGGAAAAATTGTAACGATGGTAGAGCGTCATGAAATTGAAGGTCATGAACCGATGCAAGTTATTGCCAAACTACAATCATATTTCGAAGAGAATTGTGAAGAACTATAAAAAATAAGAGAAAAGGCGGCACGTCCACAATCAAGTGGATGTGCCGCCTTTTTTATTTATTATTAAAATTTCTGAGATATGCATAGTTGTGTTATTTTATGCATTTTTTTATACATAAAAAACAGCGTTTATATTGTTTGTTTATTTATTTTTATTTTATATATTGCATAAAAATAAAAGTGCTGATACAATACAAACATCGAATAAATATTCTATTAAACTTTTAAATATACATTATTAGGGGGAAGAAAGATGAAGAAGTTAGTATCAATATCGTTTGCACTTATTTTAATTTTAAGTATGTTCAGCGCTTGTAGTAATGGGGAATCGAAAGAAACAAAAGGAAATAAGAAAGTACTCGTAATGGGAACTTCAGCAGATTATAAACCATATGAATACGTAGAAGCTTCAAAAAGTGATGAAATTATCGGCTTTGATGTTGATGTTGCTAAATATATCGGAAAAGAACTTGGGTATGAAGTGAAAGTGAAAGATATGGATTTTGGTGGTTTATTAGCATCTCTTAGTTCAGGAAAAGTTGATTTCGTAATGGCAGGCATGACGCCAACTGCAGAGCGTAAAAATAATGTTGATTTTACAGATATTTATTTTGTTGCGAAAAATATGGTCGTTTCTAAAAAGGATTCTAACATTCAATCTGTAGAGGGTTTAAAAGGGAAAAAAGTAGGGGTACAAACAGGGTCTATTCAAGAAGAGAAAGCAGCAGAATTTAAAAAACAAGTAGATTTCCAAGTTGAGGGACGTGACCGCATGCCCATCAACTTAAGAGTGAGCACAACCTGAGCTTTCGACTCATCGGATCAAAACATTCCTAAAATAAAAGCATACTCTTAAAAATAAGCATCTCAAATAAACCCT